>CAMNMO010000006.1 GCA_946544695.1 uncultured Ruminococcus sp.
GTGCGATCTTGTTGGCGGGTATACCTGTCCACAGTTCTATGACCTTTGATATGTCATCATCAGTCACATAGACCTGATCCAGCTTTTCTTTCAGGTCATCAAGCTGTTTCTGCATGCGGCTGACCTCGCTCTTTTCGCGGGCGATGGCTTCATAATCGGGGTCACTTCCCTGTTCGAGAGCGTCTGCCTTGTCGATATGCTTTTTCAGTTCCTTTTTCAGCTTGTCGTACTCGCCTATCTCGGGAGTCCTGATGCTGGTGCATGCGCAGGCTTCGTCCAGCAGGTCTATCGCCTTATCGGGCAGGAAACGGTCGTTTATATATCTCTCGGAAAGTATTGCGCACTTTCTCAGCGACTCGGCGCTGATGTGTACACGGTGATACTCCTCATAATACTTGCTTATGCCTTCAAGCACGGTAACGGTGTCCTCAACAGTGGGCTCGCCTACCGTAACGGGCTGGAAACGTCTTTCAAGCGCTGAATCCTTCTCGATATACTTGCGGTACTCTGCAAAGGTAGTGGCGCCTATTACCTGTATCTCGCCCCTTGAAAGGCTGGGCTTGAGGATATTCGCAGCGTTCATGCTGCCCTCTGAATCGCCTGTGCCCACCAGTGTGTGCACCTCATCTATGAACAGTATTATGTTGCCCTCAGCCTTTACCTCTTCCACAAGGCTCTTGCAGCGGCTCTCAAACTGTCCACGGAACTGTGTGCCTGCCACAAGTGCGGTCAGGTCAAGCAGATATATCTCCTTGTCAGCCAGGTGGAAAGGTACATCGCCTGCAACTATCTTCTGTGCGATGCCCTCAGCTATGGCGGTCTTGCCGACGCCCGCTTCACCTATCAGACAGGGGTTGTTCTTCTGCCTTCTTGACAGTATGTGCTCGACTCTTGATATCTCCCTCTCCCTGCCGACGATGTTGTCCAGCTCGCCGTCACGGGCTTTCTGGGTCAGATTGGTGCAGTAGTTGTTGAGGAATTTCAGCTTCTTTCCGCTCTTGCCGTACTGGGTGTCATTCTTGCGGTCCTCGCTCTTGTCACGTCTTCTGGGCTGTTCGGGGCGTGGTGCACCGAAGCCCTCGCCGCCTGTCAGGTTCTTCTCGAGATTATCAGCCATATTCTTTATGCCGCCGAACAGGTTCGAGAGTATATCAGGCATGGTGCCGCTGCCGCCCGGCTCGAAATCAGCACCGTCATCAAGGTCCTCAAATGTATCGTTCATTGCCTCAATGTCCTCGTCCGAAATACCCATTTTCTTGATATAATCCTCTACCTGCGGTATCTTCAGTTCTCTTGCACAGCTAAGGCAAAGGCCCTCATTTTTCATTGCCTTTGTGGGGTCATTGGGGTTGGTCGATGAAACGAACACCACCGCAGGCCTTTTGCCGCATCTGGAACACTTTATCATGGTCATTTCTCCTTTCGCTTACTTTTTATCTTTTGTATGTATATGTCACATCATGCACGGTTCACACGGTGCCGTTTTCCTCAAAGCCTTCCATATCCATGAAAAGCCCCTCACCGTCGTTGTTCTCGAACCTTGCTTCAAAGGCGTTTGCCGCCTTGAACAACGAGCCTGCGAACTCAAAGCCCACACTGAATTTTTCAGTCACCAGTTCAGCCTTGATGCTGTACTTATCACCCTTGATATACCCGATGACAGGTTCATCTCCGCTGTCAGTGCTGTATGCGGTATAGATACCGCTGTGTGTGGTGAAGGTATAGCTGTCCCCGTCATCAGGGAAAGTGAAGCTGTTGTTATGTGCCGCCAGCGTTTCGCCACGCTTTGACTGCATCACCTTTTCTGAACCTTCCTGTGAAACAAAGCTGTATTCGCTCTTTCTTCCGTCATCATAGGCTCTTGCCGCCGCTATGGTCTCGCCTTCGGCGTTCCACAGCACGCAGGTCATGCTGATATCCGACTTATAGAAAGCTATTCCCATCTCATCGGTCACAGCGGCTGCGCAGCCGTCGCCCTTATATATCCTGTACATGTCGCACCCCCGTTGTCGTTGATATATGCGTATATCCGCATTATTTGTAGAAATATTCAAAGAAATATCTGAACAGGAACGTCCCGCTGCACATATCGGCGTTCAGGACGCTCATGCTGTTTTTGGTCGCATTGCAGAAAAAGCTCAGTGCCCATGCGATGACCGCACAGTACAGCAGCCCCTTGACTGCCCCCAGCACCAGTCCTGCAAAGCGGTCTGCCGCCTTTGCCTCGGGTATGGCATCCATCACGCCCGATATGGCTATTATCAGCCGCAGCACCAGTATCACTGCCAGGAAGCATATCCCGAAAAGTATGGTGCGTATAACGCCCACCAGCACAGGCTTTACCGCCTTTTCCACGATGTAGTCTGCGGCGTCCTCCTTGCTTTGGGTAGCCGCACGGGTGACACATTCCTTCAGTTCATCTGCCGAGATATCCACCCTGTCGATATAGGACGAAAGCCCTGTTTCTTTCAGCCTGCGGTCGATCTCAGCGGGCAGTTCGCTTTTGAAATACCCGTCGATGCTCTGCCGCAGCATCTCGCTTTCCTCAGCGCCTGCGCCCTTTTGCTGCAAAAGCCTGCTGACATTTTCGAGATAATCGCCGCCCTGTCCCAGAACTTCATCTACCTCTTGTTCGGAAACGTAGTCGCCGTAGCCCTGCTCACGCAGTTTTTCCATGACCACTTTCTTCGGGTCAAAGTCGTCTATCGCACTCGTGACATGTTCTTTCACCTTGTCACGCATATACCTGTCATACACAGGTTCAGCCAGCTGCGCCGAGCCGTAAGCTGCGGCAGCTGTTGCGATGACAGCCGCTATCATTCCTATGAAGTATCTGCGGAACCCTCTTACATAGCCTATGATACAGGTCAGTATCAGTATGACGATGACGCCTATATCAAGATATAATGCCGACATATCGGACACCTCAGGTCGTGAAGGAGATCTTGTTTACCTCACGCAGATCGCAGAAGTAAACATTATCCCCGAAATAAACAAAGTCTATATAATCCGAGCTGCACTCAGCCGTTGCGGTCAGGTTGCCGTAGCTGTCATAGCAGTTTATGCTGCGTGCTTTCAGCAGCACTATCTTGCTGCCGCTTATCTTGACACGCTCGGGCTCGCCGTCGGTCGTGCACACATTGTGGTCCGGCTCGGCGCTGTCAGAGTTGCTGTCGAATATCAGCAGTTCCGATGAACGGCGCTTTATGCCGCTCAGTGCCACAGCCGCACTTCCCCTGCTGAGTGAGAAGTCCTTCAGGTGACCCTGATACTCATAGCTGCTCATTATATTGCCGTCTTTGTCCAGTCGGTAGAAGGCTGTATCGCCTGCCACCCAGAACTCACCGTTGTCATTTTCCATCGCCTGCAATGCGAGCACAGGCAGTGAAACGCTCTGCATCTTTGGCTCTGCCTGATCGAAGGTCAGGTACCTGACCACCGAGTTCAGCTGACCGTTCCTGCATGAATAGGTGGTCACGAAGCAGCCATCACCGCCCTCGTCAAATGTCACACTGACCACAGCAGCACTGCTGGACCACTTGTATATCTCACGTCCGTTGCCGTCGTAGACAGTCAGTATGCCCGCATACTTCTCGTCAGATGTGACAGCAGCCACATAGTTGTTATCAGCAAGTTCCGCCATAACAAGGCGGTTCTTGACAGACTTTGAGAACATCTCGTTCTTCCTGCCCACCACCATCAGCGAGCTGCCGCCCTTATCGTAAAGCAGCACCCTCTTGTCTGATGACTTCATAACGGGGTCGGCATAGTTATGGCTGAACGAACCTGTTTCTTCGCCGTTCTCGTCATAGAATTTCAGCTGGTTCTTGTCAAGACACAGAAGATAGCTGCCTGTGCTGCCTATGCTGCTGACCGAGCCCTCATCAAAGCCCAGCGGGAAGTTTCCCTTCTTGACCTCACCGTCGTTAACGATGGTCTCCTTCGGGCGGTTCAGCACGCTCTCCAGCTGCGGCACCCAGTATCCTCTTGTAAAATATGCCGATACTGCGAACACCGCCACAACCAGCAGCGCTGCCGCAGTCTTTATCCTGCGCTTGTTCTTCTCACGCTGTCTGGCCTCACGTATCTCCTCAGCAGACGGTGCTTTGCGCTTTGCCTTTTTGCGTGCAGGTCTGCCGTCCTCGTTTTCGGCATCCTCCAGCACCACCCGCCTGTGTCTGCGGGGCGGTTCGTTCTCATCGGGGATACCGCCTGTACGTGTATGCTTTATACTTTCACGGGCTATCTCTGCCTCATCTCTCGGCGGTGACACCTTTTTCTTCGGTGGTGACTGCCTGCGTTTTTTATGCGAAGCGCTCCTGTCCTCCTCCAGAATGGTGGCACTCTTTTTCTCAACGGTCTTTTCGCCGTCCTCGTCCACCACAGTGACTATCTCCTCATCGGTTATGGCATTGAAGGTCTTTTCGACCTTGCCCCTGCCTTTTTTCAATTCCTTATCAAGCTTATCCGCAGGGCGCTTCTTTCGGGTCCTGCCTTTACTTTCCTTACCCTTATTGCTCAATCTTCAGGTTCCTTATCATAGTAAACTTTGTTCAGGTACAAGCCCTGAGGCGGGACTGTCTTGCCTGCTTTCGTCCTGTCCTTTGAATCCAGTATGCGGGGTATCGCATCAGCTGCGATCTTGCCCTCATTTATAAAAAGCAGTGTTCCCACCATAATCCTGACCATATTATACAAAAATCCGTTTCCTGCCACTGTGAAGATGACAAGTTCGCCCTCACGCCTGACATCGAAACGATATATAGTTCTCACAGTTATTTCCTTATCGCACGCCGTCGAGCAAAACGCCTTGAAATCGTGTTCGCCCACGAAGTCCTTTGCCGCCCTGTCCAGCAGCACCTCATCTATGGGATAGGTATTGCGGAATGCGGTATTTTTCAGGAAGGGGTCTTTTATCCTGCTGTTGTGCACGATATACTCATACTCCTTGCCCTTGCAGTGATATCTGGCATGGAAGCCCTCATCGCATTCCTCACAGCCTGTCACGCTTATGTCATCGGGCAGCCACGAATTCAGCCCCAGCTGGAGCCCCCTGCAATTTATCGGAAGCTCAAGCCCCATGCTCAGCACATACATTCTTGCATGCACACCCGCATCTGTCCGTGAACAGCCCTGCACCACGACCCTTTCGCCCGTCAGCTTCAGTATGGCGTTCTCCACCACCTCCTGCACAGCCAACGCATTTGACTGACGCTGCCACCCGTGGTAGCTGCTGCCGTCATAGGCAAGGGTCAGTTTAAAGTACCTCATATTATAAACTTATATCCCGTCTTTGTCAAGTGTTACCTTGCTTATCTCAGCCACACGGCGTATAACGGTGATATCCTTTTTCTTTGAATAGACCATCAGCTTGACCCACTCATCATCGCAGTCAAGCACCCTGCACTTTATTTCCTCATAGCCTATATTCATAGTAACGTCCTGCCCTATCAGTGTTTCAAGTATCTTTGACATAGTGTTACCTCCGTTTATCTTGTTTTCCAGTCGTCTTATCCGTCTGTCCAGCATTTCCAGCTGCTGGTCCTGGTCCATGTCTTTAAGTATGCTCATATCGTTCTCCTATAATGTCAGTCAAACATAGTCTTTATATTGGCGCCGTGTCCGTCCCTCTCCACCATAGCTTCGTAGCAGTCATCGCACATGGTGTATATCCAGCCGTCGCCTCTCTGTATGCACGGTCTGCCGCAGTCAACACAGCGCTTATGGCTCAGCGAGGTGTACTTTTCAAGTATATCGTCCATGGCAGGTGTGGTCAGCCCCGTATATATACGCAGCTCGCCGTACTTTTCCATAACGCCCGTGACACGCCAGTTCTTTCTGTCACGCCTTGAAAAATTCTTATACTCCGCCGCCATCTCCTGAAGCATCTCAACACCGAATGCTATGCGCCAGCCTTTGGGTATCCTGCCATACCATGAGAAATCCAGCGCTTCACCCTTCGGACCGTTCGCCTTTGTGAACGGCAGCTTTTTCATGAGTTCCTTTTCGCTCATTCTCAGTTCGGGGAAATATGTAACACTCATCTCTGACTCTCCTCGATCTTTTTCTTCCTTATCTTCCCTGCCCCTGCACAGACTATGCCGTATATTGCGAGCAGCGCAGCGGATATCACGCTGACAACGGCTCCTGTCCTAAGTCCGGGGGTCTCATAATCGAACCTTACAGTATGTTCGCCCTCAGGTACGTATACCGCACAAAGTCCGCCAAACACTTTTTCGATCTCTGTCGGTACACCGTCAACGCTGGCAGTAAAGCCCTGCGTACACGGTACTGAATAGAATACCAGCTCATCTTTCGGAGCATTTATCTTTGATGTGAAGCCGTTTCCGTCAGGCGTGAACTCATAGGCTGCCATATTGCGCCTGTCCTCACAGTCCTTCACATAGGTCTCATAGCTCGTATCCTCAGCCAGTTCATCAGGCAGTTTCTCCATATCGGCACCGTATTTCTCTATCTGCTCATCTGTAAGGCAGATGGCTTTGAGGAATATCAGCTGACGTCTTTCCGACTCAGCGGCGTCAAGATCTTCCATATTTTCAGGTATCTGCTCGGGATAGTCCTCTTCCCTGACATAATAGTCATAGGCAAATCCCATAGGTATGAAATTGACATTTTCATATTCCACATAATGCCCCATAGCCTTTCTCAGCTCAAAGCCCTTTCGCTTCATCTCTATATGTTCGGGCTCGATCTCGATACCGCCTGTCATGGGCGGATTTGAATACAGGTCATATTTTACAGACATCAGGCTGTACAATGCGTAGGTATCATTGATAAACATGGGATTCTGCTCACGATCCTGGCAGATACGGTGGTAAAATGCCGTTGTCTCGGCAGGTGTGCAGCTGTTGAACGAACCGAAGTACGGGTACCCAAAAGCTATCACAGCATTTCCGAACCTGCTCCAGCCATCTACACGTGATTCGGATATGACCCTGTAAAACTCATCATCTCCTATATCCACTTCCTGCATATCATTATACAGAATAGTTTCAGTCAGCTTTGCATTTGTCCACATTGTCGCCGATGACTGGGATACTGTATCTATCAGAATCATGGCGGCGCAGAAGGCGCACACCAGTTTCTTTCGGTTATGTGCAGAGAAGATACCATCGTTTTTCTTTTTCATATATACCAGCACAAGCACAGATGCGACTGCATACGCCAGCATGCTGCAATACACCGCAAGGTTATCTCTTATATCGTCGGTATTTCGCACCAGAATGAACACAGCGTAAGCTATGAATACCGCCAGACTTATGCCCCATACTTTCAGTTCTGTTCTGATATCCCTGTTGTCAAAGTCCTCGATAAACTTCCCTGTCATCATGACCATGACAAGCAGCGGCATGAAAAGCCATCTTGCATAAAACTGATTATTGAACAGAAAGAAAACGCTGTTCAGCACAGGCACTGCAAGTATCACCGCACAGACTGTTATCAGTCTGCTGTACCAGCTTTTGCGTGACTTTCTCATCTCGCTCACCACGCCCACTGCCCCGAACAGAGGAATGAACAGGCTGAGATTTGAAAAATTCAGTTCTTTTGACGAAAAGAACAATCCTTGATAGCAGCCGGGTTCAGGCGGCATCAGCAGTGACTGAAATGCCCTGAGCAGGGTACCTTGATCTTCATACGCCAGCAGGTTCTTCTCAAATATGGTGGAGCTTGCTCTGCTGTTGCCTTGCAGCATATAGAACGCAGGCAGCAGGACAACCGCAGTGCCCAGTACACCTAAGGCAGTTTCCACTGCGAGCTTTGCGAAAAGCTTTTTATCTATCACCACTTCCCTGCAAACGACCTTGACTAAAAAGTATATCAGCAGGAAAACGCACACACTGAAAAATGTAAAGAAGTTTGTGAAGCCTGTCAGCACCAGCATAAGCGAAAAGCAAAGGCTCCTGCGCTTATACAGCAGCTCGTCAAAGGTGAAAAGCACCATCGGGAACAGCGATATCACGTCGATATACTGAAAGACCAGATTGTTCACCATAAAACCCGAGAAGGTGTACAGCAACGAACAGATGAACACAGTATCCTTTTTTTTAAGATATCTGCTAAGATATACATGTGCATTGAGCGCCGTCACGCCGAACTTTATGCCGTTTATCACAGTGATCGCCCACGGCATCACCTTTGAAGGAAAGATCAGGCTCATCAGCATATAAGGGCTGAAAATATTATAGAAAGAATATGCCGAAAGCGTTCCCATTCCCAGGTCGGACTTCCAGTCGAACAACGGCAGACCTTCACGATATAGATCATGGACATGCTGCCAGAATGGTATCATCTGGGCATTGTAGTCACTGGAATAAACATAAGCTCCCTTAGTAAAGACCAGAAAGGGCAGCATACCTATCCAGAACATCACAGTTCCGAACAAGAACACCTTGACAAGATTTTTAGGTGTATTCATCTTTTCCTTTGTGTTCTCCATATTATTTCACCTCTTGACATAACGACTGCATCTGCTCTATCCTCAGCCGAATGTTACTATCATTTCACTATCCCGTTTATCACGAACACTCCTGCCAGGAATACTAAACAGAACAGGCTGCCCCACAGGTCTAATATGCTCATTTTCAGCTGTTTCATGCGGGTCCTGCCTTCACCGCCGTGATAGCAGCGGCATTCCATTGCGAGCGCAAGTTCTTCCGCATGCCTGAAAGATGCCACGAACAGCGGGATAAGTATGGGTATCAGCGCCTTTGCCTTCTGTATGATACCGCCTGTCTCCATATCAGCGCCCCTTGCTTTCTGGGCGTTCATTATCTTGTCTGTTTCCTCTATCAGCGTGGGTATGAACCTTAGTGCGATGGTCATCATCATCGCCAGTTCATGCACGGGCACCTTTATCTTTTTGAGCGGGCTCATCAGCCGCTCGATGGCGTCTGTCAGGTCGATGGGCGAGGTGGTGTATGTCAGCAGTGATGTGCCGCATATAAGGCATACTATCCTTATCACCATGAAGACCGAAGTGTTTATGCCCTCATGGGTCAGCTTTATGAATCTCCACTGCCACAACACATCGCCTGTGCGTATGAAAAACAGGTTGAGCACCGCCGTGAATATCACGATGGGCACTATGGGCTTCAGGCTCTTGCCCATCATCTTCAGCGGTATCTTTGATATGATGAATGCCAGCACCGTGAACACTATGCCCACAGCCAGCCCCTCAATGCTCTTTGCTGCAAACAGCATCACTATGAACACCGCTGTCAGCAATATCTTTACCCTTGCGTCCATGCGGTGCAGCACCGAACTTCCGGGGAAGTATTGTCCTATGGTTATATCCTTTATCACTTTGCTGCCCTCTTCCCCAGTCTGTCAAGCAGCAGTCCGCTGCCGAATTTTACTGTATAAACATCTTCGCCCATATCGAGCCCCATAGCTCTGAGCCTGTTGAACACCCTTGTCACCTGCGGCACGGCAAGTCCCATCTGCTCCAGTTCCTGCGAACGGTGGAACACCTTTGCCGTCTCGTCATAGCAGAACAGCTTAGCATCGTTCATGACAAGTATCTTGTCCACATTGCGTGCGATATCCTCCATAGAATGCGATACCAGCAGCACCGTGTTGCCCTTCTGCCTGTGGTACTCCTTTATCATGCCCAGTATCTGTTCACGTCCCTTAGGGTCAAGACCCGATGCGGGCTCGTCCAGTATGAGCACTTCGGGCTCCATCGCCATGACGCCTGCTATCGCCACACGCCTTTTCTGTCCGCCCGAAAGCTCAAAGGGCGATTTCTGCATGACGCTTTCCGAAAGCCCCACAAGCTCGGCGGTCTCCTTTATGCGGCGGTCTATCTCGTCCTCACCCAGCCCCATGTTTTTGGGACCGAAGGCTATATCCTTGTAGACCGTCTCCTCGAACAGCTGATATTCGGGATACTGGAACACCAGCCCCACCTTGAACCTGACAGGTCTGAGCTTTGCCTTGTCGTCCCACAGCCGTTCACCGTCTATATAAACCGAACCGCTCGTCGGCTTGAGCAGCCCGTTAAAATGCTGTATCAGCGTGGATTTGCCCGAGCCTGTATGCCCGATTATCCCCGCAAAGTCGCCCTTTTCTATCTCCAGATCAACATGGTCCACTGCGACCTTGCGAAAGGGCGTGCCCTCACCGTAAACATAAGTGAGACCTTCTGTTTTAATAACTGCCAATCTTTTACTCTCCGTTCATATTATCATCATCACATATATGGGCAGGTCTCCGAAAACAGACCTTACAGCTCACAATATTATGCTTGCACTTTGTATATCGGCATGACCCGAACGTCTTTCCGACGTGCACTGTGCCGCTGCTCATTTTTTGCCGTTAGTTATCATTCTCTCAAAAGCTCTGCCAGCTTTGCCACGCACTCGTCCTCGGTGATTATCTCGGTGGAGATATCATACCCTGCCTTCTGCAATTCCCAGGCAAGCTCAGTCACCTGCGGCACATCAAGCCCCAGCTGCTTCATCTTTTCCACCTGTGCAAATATCTTCCTCGGCACATCGTCCATCACGACCTCGCCGCCGTCGATGACTACCACACGGTCAGCCTGCGCCGCTTCTTCCATGTAATGTGTTATAAGCACTATGGTGACACCCTGTGCGTTTAGCATCTTTATGGTCTTCATGACCTCATCTCTGCCCTTAGGGTCAAGCATCGCTGTGGGTTCGTCAAGCAGTATGCAGTCAGGGCGCATGGCGATTATGCCTGCTATTGCCACACGCTGCTTCTGTCCGCCCGAAAGCTTGTGGGGCGCATGCAGTCTGTATTCATACATGCCCACAGTTTTCAGCGCATCGTCCACCCTCTGCCTTATCTCGGCAGGCTCAACGCCCATGTTCTCCAGTGCGAAAGCCACATCTTCCTCAACTATGGTGGCAACTATCTGGTTGTCGGGGTTCTGGAACACCATGCCTACCCTCTGTCTTATGGGCAGAAGGTTGTTCTCGTCAATGGTATCGAGACCGTCCACGAATACCCCGCCCTCCTCGGGCAGATTGATGGCATTTATACACTTCGCAAGCGTTGACTTGCCCGAACCGTTATGCCCCAGCACCGCCAGAAATTCGCCTTTTTTGATATTTAGTGTGACCCCTTTGAGTACCTCCGTTTTAACAGGCGGATCCTCCAGGTCGTTTATATATGAAAATCTGAGATCTCTGATCTCGATGAAATTTTCGCTCATAATGTTTTTCCTTACCATGATATCACGGGCGTTCTGCGGAACGCATAAAGCGCTCCGCCCCCGTGGTGACTCTTTACTTGTCGCCCTTTACCTTGTCGATCACTTTTTCGGCAATATCCTTTGCCTTTTCAATGTTCTCTTTGGTAGCCAGCTTCTCAATGTTCTCAGCGGTAGCAGCCTTCTTGACTTCCTTGACTACCTGATCCTTTACGGACTTGGGTGCGGGTATCTTGTCTGCAACAGTGTCAACAGCCTTGTCTACTGCCTTTGCGATACCGTCTCCGCCAACTGCTTTAGTGATGTCCTTTACGTCCATGCTTTTGTCCTCCTAAGTTTTTATTTGAAAAGCGTTGCCGCTTGTTCATTCTTCGTCATCTTCACGGGCTTCCATATCCATGATATATCCCACCCATTCCTCCGTTTCCCGTTAGTACTACGGAAGATTTTTATAATACTGCACCTTGCAGGCCTCGTCCCCTGCGTAAAGCTGACATTCAATGCCTGCTTTCCTGCACATCCCGTACTCCTTACATTTATTTCAAATGCCGTATATCCTCAATAATATCGACCGTCTGCCACACCGACCGCCCGAGTAAAACGTCCTCTATTCATCAACGACTGCCCCGCCGTCATACAAAACAGTTCTTTTTATCAAACCATTAATAGGCGGACACGAGCCGTCCGCCCGAGGACACGCCTACCCGAGTAAAACGTCCTCTATTCATCAGCGTCCGACCCGCCGTCATGCAAAACGGTTCTTTTTATCAAACCATTAATAGGCGGACACGAGCCGTCCGCCCGAGGACCCCGCCGTCATGCAAAACGATCCTTTTTATCGAACCATTAATAGGCGGACATGAGCCGTCCGCCCGAGGACCCCGCCGTCATACAAGATGATCCTTTTTATCGAACCATTAATAGGCGGACATGAGCCGTCCGCCCGAGGACGACGACCATATAGCTGTTGAGCCGCAGGGCAGCACCCCGCCTGTGGCTTCAACAGGGAGACCTATCTCGTCTGCCGTAACCTTGCCGCCAAGCTTTGTGGTCAGCACATCGCCCAGTATATATGCCATTACCGAAGGCGACAAACCTGTGGTGTAGCTGTTTAACAGGAAGAACAGCGGCTTGTCGCTGAGTACCCCTGCACAGGTCTGCACCAGGTCATATATGCAGTCCTCCAGCTTCCATACCTCTCCGCCGGGACCTCTGCCGTAGCTTGGGGGATCCATGACTATGCCGTCATAAAAATTCCCCCTGCGTATCTCACGCTTTACAAACTTCTCGCAGTCGTCCACCAGCCAGCGTATGGGCTTTTCGGATAATCCCGATGCCGCTGCGTTGTCCCTTGCCCACTGCACCATGCCCTTTGAAGCATCAACATGCGAAACGCTCGCTCCCGCATTGGCGCAGGCAAGGGTCGCACCGCCTGTGTAGGCAAACAGGTTCAGCACCTTTATCGGTCTGCCCGCATTCCTTATCTTGTCAGCCATAAAGTCCCAGTTGACCGCCTGTTCGGGGAACAGCCCCGTGTGCTTGAAACCTGTGGGTCTTATGACAAAGGTCAGGTCGCCGTACTTTATCTTCCAGCTTTCGGGAAGCTTCCTGCGATACTCCCATTCACCGCCGCCCTTTGAAGAACGGTGGTAAACAGCGTCAGCCGCCCCCCACATGTCCGACCTTTTAGGGCTTTTCCAGATTATCTGCGGGTCGGGGCGCACCAGCACCTTGCCGCCCCAGCTCTCCAGCTTGTCACCATCGGTGGTGTCAAGTATACGATAATCGTTCCATCTATCTGCAATTCTCATAAGTAATTTCCTTTGCTTTGTTTTTTAGTCGTAACAAGAATGATCTGACGTTATGCCGATCGTATATTTCATCTGTGACCCTTCCGTTATCACAAGCTCGCCCTCAACATCAAGATGACCGCAGCCATAGTCAAAAAATGTAGTTTTATCATTTTGCCCTCTGGATCTCTCCGTGACAGCAGACTGTCATTCGGTCAGTATCCTTTTTGCCTTTGCATACTTTTCAAGCCTTGCTCTGTCCTTGTCGGTAAGTTCCCTTGTAAAACGGCTGACATCGCTGTTGTGGGTAAGGTCTGCAAGCTTTACCGCCCTCGCTATTGGGTCTGCCTTTATGCGTGCCACATATTCAAGATACGGCTCGTCGTCATCGTGAGTCAGAAGCTTTACAGATGCCACCACCCTTTCGCTTATTCCCGCCCCGAGCAGGTCATCAGCCGTGACTGAGGTGTCCTCTATAACATCGTGCAGCAGCGCCGCCGCACAGCTTTCCTCATCGGTCATCTGCTCCGCAACGTGCCACGGGTGAAAAACATAAGGCACTCCGCTTTTGTCAAGCTGATCCTTGTGTGCTTCATACATTATCGCCATTGCCTTGCGTGTCAGGTCAGTGTATATCATTTTCTTCCTCCGTTCACATAAGGAATATCTTGCTGTGTTCAAAGAGATACATTCTTATGCGCAGCCGCATTTCTTCCATGTCGCATTTCTTTGCGACAGCACAGCCGCCGTCATCATAGCTTGCCTTTGTGTCATACCACCAGTCCATGTACCACACAAATTCGCACAGCGCCATTGAAAACTCCATGTCCTTGCCGTCAGACTTGCGTGTCACTCTGATAAGATAGTCGTTTTCCCTTTCGGTAATGTCGATATCGAAAAAGTCCTCGACCTCTGCCAGCGCTCTCAAAGTTTCTCCTTTGCCGCTTTTATGAACCGCTGTATTATGCTGCCATCACGGACTGTCTTCACAGCTTCATCTATATTGAACCACTTTGCTTCCAGCAGTTCTCCCGAGATATGGCATTCCGCCTTTTTCACCCTTGCAAGCATGCCCAGCATAAGCTGATCTCTGCCGTCGTAAAATGCGCTGTCGATGTAGGTGATGCTTTCGGCTGTCAGCCCTGTCTCTTCCAGCACTTCTCTCGCCGCCGACTGTTCGGGGGTCTCCCCCACCTTCATGAAGCCTGCCACGCCCACGTACTTTGCTGTGTCGCCATAGCTCTGCCTTATCAGCAGCACTTCGTTATCCTCATTGACCACCACGTTCAGCACGCAGGTGGAAAACATATCGAACCAGGGTCTCTGACAGACCTCGCAATAGGGTATCTCACCCTCGTCACCTATCTGCCGCAGCACGAGCTTTGCGCCGCAGTTGGGACAGTATTCAAATCGCATGAGTTTTCAGCTCCTTATATAGACATCAATGCCGTAAATACATTTATCGTACCGTGCAGTATCCAGCCAGGTATTATGGAACCGCCGTTCTTTTTCTCATCGAGCCAGCCCAGCACCCAGCCTACACAAGCAGGCAGCACTGTCAGCAATATGAGAGCAGCCGCATTATGAGTCTTTCCAAATATCGGCACACCGTGCATAGCGCCGAAAAGCAGCGTCTGTACTGCATTTGCCGCTGTAAGACCAATTTTGCCCGAAAGCCCTTTCAGGATAAAACCCCTGAAAAGCATCTCTTCCGAAAAGGCTGTGCGTATAAACGAATATGCCAGTATAGCAGGTATCGCCACGGCGCCCTTTCCGCCGAAAGCATCTGAGGTCGCATTGGGCAGATCGGAAAACAAATATTTCATGATGAGCAGCGATACGACAAAGTACACTGCCATCACCCCAATAGCAATGCCCCACCATTTGAGCGCAGGCTTTTCGGCTTCGGGCTTTTTTATGCCCAGCCATTTGAGGAAGTTTTCTTTTTTTCTTCCTGCTATCAGCCATACTATAAACGGTATCACTGCAAAGATCAATACCTGAACTACCGAGCCTACAAGTTCTGAAATAAACATATTGTTGTTCTCCTTTCTCAGATCACATTTTCTCTATAAGATCTGCTATCCTGTGGGCGTAATCGGTGATAAGCCCTGTTTTCTTGCCCTCTATCATAACTCTTACCAGCGGTTCTGTACCCGACTCTCTTACAAGTATCCTGCCATCGCCGCCCAGCTTTTCTTCATACATCTTTATGGCATCGGTTATCTCGGGGACCTTATCCCACTTGCCCTTCTTGTCGGCGGTTATCTTTACATTTATAAGCACCTGCGGATAGCTTTCCATGCAGGCAGCCAGTTCGCTTGCCTTTTTGCCTGTCTTTGCCATTATCTGGAGGAACATCGCACCTGTCATCTCGCCGTCGCCTGTGTTGGCATGGTCAAGCAGAATGATATGTCCCGACTGTTCGCCGCCTATATTGTAGCCGCCTTTGAGCATTTCTTCAAGCACATATCTGTCGCCCACCTTAGTGGTGGCAGTAACGATGCCCTCAGCCTTTGCAAACTTGAAAAATCCCAGGTTGGACATGACAGTAACAACGCAGCAGTTGCTGTTGAGGGTCTTCTGCGCCTTCATGAACTTCGAGAATATGGCAAGCAGCTTGTCGCCGTTTATCAGTTCGCCGTTCTCGTCTACCGCAAGGCATCTGTCGGCATCGCCGTCAAAGGCAAGTCCCACATCGCATCTGTTCTCGACCACAGCTTTTTGCAGACCCTCAATGTGGGTGCTGCCGCAGCCTTCGTTGATGTTTGTGCCGTCGGGCTTGTCATTTATCATGATGACCCTTGCGCCAAGTCCCTCGAATATCCTCTGTGCACAAACGCTTGCAGAACCGTTTGCACAGTCAAGGCAGACCTTTATGCCCTTGAGGTCCACATCAACGGTCTTCATGACATGCCTGATGTAATCCCACTGAGCGTCCTTGCAGCAGGTTATCCTGCCAACATTCACGCCCTCGCTGTGCTGTCTGTCAAGCTCCTCGGGCTTGTCGAGCACCAGTTCTTCTATCTCGTTTTCCACGTTGTCGGGCAGCTTGAAGCCTGTGCCCGAGAACAGCTTTATGCCGTTGAATTCCACCGAGTTATGCGATGCAGAGATCATGACGCCCGCATCGGCGTTGTACTTCTTTACGAGCATTGCAACTGCGGGTGTGGGTATAACGCCCAGCTTCACCACATCAGCGCCCACCGAGCATATACCTGCGCACAGTGCAGCCTCCAGTATATCGCCCGAGATACGTGTATCCATGCCTATGATGATCTTGGGTCTGTGGTCGCAGTCCTTTGCGAGCACCAATGCAGCCGCTTTGCCTATCTTGGTAGCAGTCTCAACTGTCAGTTCGGTGATAGCCACACCTCTTGCACCATCTGTTCCGAATAATCTTCCCATCTTACCTCTTCTCCTTATGTTCACAGGGCTTTTCGCCCGTTATTTTCCTGCTCCGCCTTTTACACTCATCGCCAAGCAAAAAGCGGGCTTTCCTTATAATATGCTTATCATCTTTCAGGCGGTGATCTTTCCGCCGTTTTTCCTGCCATTGCGTACACTCTGCACAGCTTTGCAGAATGTGCGGAATGGCGGGCTTTTTCAGGTCAGGCTGTATTTAAGCGCAAGCAGCACTGCCCCGACAGCAGCCGCCATCAGCAGCCTGCCCGTTTTCTTCACCTGTACCACCGCATCAGGGTCATCACGCATATCAGCCCTTGTGACCTTCTGCGGCGCAAAGTAAAATAACGCCCCGAAACCTGCCATTACCGCAGCCGCTATAATGAACACTGTCATTATGAAACTCCTGCCTTTCTCACCATTTCAAGTTCAGTCATGCCGCCCTCGTCCAGTTCCTTTCCCGTGAACTCAAAGCCTGCATGTTCATAAAAACCTATGGCATTGTCGTTGCCTTTCAGCACGAAAAGCGTGATATCCCTGCCTTGCGTCCCTTCAAGGGCTTTTTCCATAAGCGCCCTGCCAACGCCCCTGCGGTGAAATTCTTTCAGCACATAAAGGCAGACTATCTCGCAGCTGTCGGCATAGGTGCAGAAGTCCCTTGCACTTTTCAGCATGCCAACTGCACCCACAGCCCTGCCGTCAGCATAAGCCAGGTATTTGCCCTCGGGTGAGAGCCTTGCCCTTTCAGCCCAGCGTTCGGCTTTTCTGTTATCGAGTATCTCATCGGGTATGAGCCCACGGTAGGTCTCGCCCCAGCAGTCGCATATAACCTGACCGAAGTCATCGGCATTTTCATTTGTCAGCCTGACTATCTCCACCGCAGGCACCTCCCTTACTCGCTTTTCTTCAGGATCTCTATCTCCACACCTTTTTCTTCCAGTTCGGCTTTTGTCTGCTGAGAAAGCACGCCCTCATAAACGTGAAGCGTTTTCAGCGCAGGCATATCCGTCAGGAAAGAAACATCATCAGGCTCACATATAAGCCCCAGTTCGCTGAGTTTTTCACAGCCGCACAGTTCCTCGGCATCAGTCACTTTTCCGCCGCAGAGATACAGGTATTCCAGCTTATCAAGCCCGCCGATGCCATCTACGGAGATATCGTAATTGTCATCGTTCATATAAATACCGACGTATTCAAGTTCACCGCAGTTCCATATCAGCCCGATGTCATTGATGACCTCAGTTTCCAGGAACAGCTTTTTCAGTTCAGGCATCTGCCCGATGCACTTTCCCTCAGCATTATAGCAGGTAAGTCCCAGTTCTTCGATATCATTGCAGTTATCAAGGGGCGAGAAGTCAACTTCCCCATCACCGTACATAGCTGCGTACAGCACTTTCAGCTTTGTGTGTTTCTCCAGGAATGAGAGATCAGGGGATCTGCCTTTAAAAGTAACAAACCGAAAATTCAGTTCCTTCAGATTTACAAAGGCTGACAGTTTTTTCAGTTCTTCATTAGTCGTTAAGTGGGATACATCTGCCTTCGGAGAAAGGATACAAAACCTCTCTTCCTCTATCTCCACATACATGAACTTCTGAAACAGCATACAGCACACAGCTATTGCCGCCGCTATCACCAGCCATTTTATCGTTCCTTTTCTTGTCCCCGCCATCAGAAATGCATCTGCCCTTGCCTGAGTATACCGAGATGGTCATACGCCAGCTGGGTGGCGCACCTGCCTCTGGGGGTCTTGGAAAGAAATCCCAGCTGCATAAGGTATGGTTCGCAGACATCTTCCAGCGTGACAGCTTCCTCGCCTATCGCCGCCGCCAGTGTGGAAAGCCCCACAGGTCCGCCGTTGTAGCCCTTGATTATCATTTCCAGCAGACGTCTGTCAAGTCCGTCAAGTCCCAGACTGTCCACCTCCATGCGGTTGAGTGCCAGCCCTGCGATATCCTTTGTTATCCGCCCGTCACCTATGACCTCTGCAAAGTCCCTGACACGTTTGAGGTAGCGGTTTGCGATACGTGGCGTGCACCTTGCACGTCCCGCTATCTCCCTTGCGCCGTCATCATCGCAGGCTACGCCGAGTATTGTGGCTGAACGCTTGACTATGTCGGAAAGCTGTTCCACCGAATACATCTCCATGTGCATCAGCATGCCGAAACGGTCTCTCAGCGGCGCCGAAAGCTGTCCCGAGCGGGTGGTCGCACCTATCAGTGTGAACTTGTTCAGCTCTATCCTTATAGACCTCGCCGCAGGTCCCTTGCCCATGATTATGTCCAGTGCATAGTCCTCCATTGCGGGGTAAAGCACTTCCTCCACCTGTCTCGAAAGACGGTGTATCTCGTCGATGAACAGCACATCGCCCTTTTCGAGATTTGTCAGCAGCGCCGCCAGGTCGCCCGGTTTTTCAATGGCAGGACCCGATGTGGTGCGTATATTCACGCCCATCTCATGCGCTATGATGTTAGCAAGGGTGGTCTTGCCAAGCCCCGGAGGACCATACAGCAGTACGTGGTCAAGGCTGTCGCCCCTGCGCTTTGCTGCATCTATATATATCTTCATGTTTTCCTTGACCTTGTCCTGACCGATATACTCGCTCAGCGTCAGCGGTCTCAGGCTGACTTCAAAGTCGTCCGTCGTTTCCTGCTCGGTCTCTTTGGGAGACACAAAGCGTTCAAAGTCGAACTCGGATTCTTCTATCATTGCTTCACATCCTCAGTCTGTGTCGATGTATTTTTCGCTAAGGCTCAGCATTTTCCCGAAAAGAGACTCTATGCGGCAGCCTGTGCTTTTTTCCTTTCCGCTGCGGCTTTTTACGGTGACCCTGTAATAAGTGCCGCTGTAAACATATTCTGCCATCGTATCCCCCGCATTGCGGGAAACAGGCATGTTGTCCCCGCCAATATAGGGGGCGAAGTTTATATCCATTACCTCATCGTACTCGCTCTGTTCCATCGGGTAAGCCCTTTGCACCTCACCGTTTTCTGTAAGACCGAAAAACGGCTGCCCATTCTCGCAGAATACCTTATAGCCCGAATAGCCGTCCTCAAATGTCCTGCTCATCTCCATTGAAACTTCAACGGGAGCGCTGAGATATCTGCCCGCCGCCAACAGCAGCGCCAAAATGATACCAAAGACATACACCGCAAGTTTTATCTGCCTTTGATGTTCACGCATACATTCCCGCAGATAGTCACCCATCATTTTGGTCTGCGCCTTGCCATCAGCTGCATTCTTTCGCATTCTGTTTTCCTTTCTCCCCGTATCAGAACCTTGCCAGAGATATCAGCGCTTTCTTGATAAGTTCCTCAACAGGTGCTGTCGGGTCAGCCCCCGAAAGTGCCTGCGCAGCTTCATTCTCGCTGTAACCGAGCACTATCAGCGCCGTAACAGCTTCCTGCACAGCACCGCCCGCCACAGGCGCCGCAGCTATGGTCTCGCTGCCACGCACGGATATGGTGTTTTCCTTAGCTATCTTGTCCTTCAGTTCAAGGACTATCCTCTGGGCTGTCTTTGCGCCTATGCCCTTGCACTTTGTCAGTGCCTTGTGGTCGCCCGTTGCGACCGTAAGTGCGAACTGCGACGGTGTGTTGCCCGAAAGTATGGACAGCGCAGCCTTTGGCCCCACGCCCGAAACTGTTATCAGCATGCGGAAACACCGCAGTTCCTCCTGAGACGAGAACCCGAAAAGGTCAACGTCGTTTTCCCTGACGGCAAGGTGGGTGTACAGAGTCACTTCCTCCTGCCCGGCTATCTTCTGCAAGGTGTAGAATGTGGTCTTGCAGGCATAGCCCACGCCTGCGCATTCCACCACTGCAAGTTCGTTATCTGTGTGTATAAGTTTTCCTCTTACGGAATATATCATTTTTCATTCTCCTCGGTCTTTCGGGTAAAAGGACTTTTGCTGCCGTCCCACAGGCATTTTATGCATCTGCCGTTCTCAAAGACATGGCAGCAGTTACCATACCCATAAAGTATGTGTGCACATTCGGGACAAAGCCCTGCCATTTCCGACGATGCCGCAAAGAACCTGCTGCCGCACTCATCGCATATCTTTATGTCGCTTTCAGCCACACACTCACCTTCCTGCTGCTTTGTCATACTTTTCCATGACCCGTCTGGTGTTGACCGACAGACCGTGGGTAATGGCGATGGCAACTGCGTCCGCAGCATCATCGGGCTTTATTATCGCCGCAAGATGCAGCATCGAGCGCACCATCTCCTGCACCTGCTTTTTCTCGGCATAACCGTAGCCCGTTATGGAACTTTTCACCTGGAGCGGCGTGTATTCGTAGATGGGCAGGTTCTGCATCACCGCAGGCAGCAGGGTCACTCCCCTCGCCTGTGCAACGTCTATGCCCGTGGTTATGTTGGTGTTGAAGAACAGCTTTTCCACTGCGACCTCGTCAGGGCGGTAATGTTCGAGCAATCCCTGCATATCCAGATATATCATGCGCAGCCGCTTGTAAAAGTCCACATCTGAGGGGGTCTTTATCGTGCCCGCTTTGATCGGCGTGAAACGTCCGTGGTCATATTCAACTAAGCCGTAGCCCACGATACCGTAGCCGGGATCGATGCCCATTATCCTCATAAATTTTATCTCCTTTGCCGAAAAAGGGTACATTTTTTCATATTAACAATTAATTATACCATACTTTTAAAATAAATGCAAGTACCACGCCGTAATTAGCACGGATGACAGCTGCAAAATTTGCGGCTGTGCTGTCATTCCCGCCTGACACAGCCGCATCACACCACAACAGCTTGTGTTTTGCACGGCAGTTTGTGTGCAGATGTTGCATTTTCACAGGTCTGTCCAAAAATGCTGACCCTCCCGATGCGGGGGCATGCGGCGGTGCGGCTTTGCTATCAGTATCTTTTTTGTAACAATTATTACAATCTGTAACTTTTTGTTTGCCGTGACTACCCCTTGCAAAGTTCGGTTTATCCCCATCGGCAGCAACGAAGGCTTTTTTCACGCAAAATGCTGCTGTCCAAAAAAGCGAACATACTTTCAGGGGAATATTTTTGTACAATTTTATCCCAAAATAATCGTCAAGATACACAAAAGTCTCATAAAATGGACTGATTTCGGGACTCTTATTTGTTCTGCAATGTTGAAAAACAGCTGAAAAATTCACATTTTCGGGCATTTTTTGTTTAATTTACAAAAATTTTCTCGATTTTTCAAAAAAAGCATTCGACACCTATTGATTTTTTGAAAAGAGTATGGTAAAATAATATGGGCTGAAAATATATGCGGCATTTTCAGTCATTGCTTTTTTGGAAATTTTACTTGTCGGCTGATGCCGACATTTGCGTTATCTTAATAAATTTGCAGGAGTCGGGCTCAGGCAGAAAAAGACAAGCTGCCCGCTCTCAAGGAGTGTTATTGTTTTGGAGAAGTTCTTTATCAGGGGCGGTATACCCCTTAACGGCACAGTGTATGTCAGCGGCGCTAAAAATGCGGCTGTGGCACTGGTCGCTGCAACTATTCTTTGCGATGAACCCTGTACGCTTGAAAACGTCCCCGCTATCAGTGATATCACAAAATGTCTGGATATACTGAAAAGTATGGGCGCTGTGGTAAAAATGGAAAAGGAAGGTGTCATCTTTATCGACACCCGCACCATCAACACCACCCGTGTGCCCTACAAGCAGGCTGAGACGATGAGAGCGTCAAGTTATTTTCTGGGCACTCTGCTGGGCAGGTTCCATGAGGCTTTCGTGCCCATGCCGGGCGGCTGCTATCTGGGTGACAGACCCATCGACCAGCACCTGAAAGCTTTCAAGGCACTGGGCGCCACCGATGAAGTGGTACGTGGTGCGAATTACGTGAAGGCTGACAAGCTGATAGGCAACCAGATATATTTTGACTTTGTAACAGTCGGCGCAACGATGAATGCCATCTTCGCAGCAGTAAAGGCGAAGGGACAGACCATCATCGAAAATGCAGCCAAAGAGCCCCATATAGTTGATGTGGCAAACTTCCTCAACTCAATGGGCGCTGATATACGTGGTGCAGGCACAGACGTCATCAAGATAAGAGGCGTTGACTATCTGCACGGCACCACCTATGCCACTATCCCCGACCAGATAGAGGCAGGCACTTATATGGTAGCTGCTGCTGCCACCAAAGGCGATGTGGTCATATCCAACGTTATCCCCAAGCACCTCGAATCCATCACTGCCAAGCTGCGCAAGTGCGGCGTGAATGTCGAGGAAAATGATGAGAGCGTGCATGTCTGGGTAGACAGCCCGCTGATAAACACCACCGTAAAAACACAGCCCCACCCGGGCTTCCCTACCGATATGCAGCCCCAGTTCTCCACCCTGCTGACAATGGCTTCGGGCACAAGCAGAGTTACCGAGGAGATATTCAACAACCGTTTCAGATACGTTGCTGAACTGCGCAAGATGGGAGCTGATATCTCCATAGAGGGCGGCAAGGTAGCCATAATACAGGGCGTTGACTGTTTGAAGGGCGCACCTGTCCAGGCGACCGACCTGCGTGCGGGCGCTGCACTGGTAATTGCAGGCCTTGCGGCTGAGGGCATCACCGAGATAGAAAATATCCACTATATCCAGCGTGGATATGAGCGGATAGACGAAAAGCTCCGTGAACTGGGCGCTGACATAAAGCGTGTCGTGGTACCCGATAACGAGAGTGTCGAACTCAGCAGCTGATATGAAAAAAGTCCCTATGTCATTAAGCTATGACATAGGGATATTGTGTTTGATAAGGACCTTGCCGTATCACTCAGCGGGGCTGAAATCGTCCTTGCCCACGCCGCAGAGAGGACAGACGAAATCCTCGGGAACGTCCTCCCATGCTGTGCCTGCTGCTACGCCTGCGTCAGGTGCACCCTCTTCGGGGTCATAGATATAACCGCAGATATTGCATACGTACTTCATTGCAATTACCTCCTTCTTAAAATTTTAATAAGTATAGCATATTTTTACATGGAATGCAAGGGGCAATGCGGATATTTTTTTCATTTAACCAAACTTGAACAAGGAGTTTTCCGATGCATCTATATATTTCCGACCTTGACGGCACATTACTTGACAAAAACGCCGAGATAACACAGGCTTCGGCTGATACGCTGAACCGCCTTACCGAAAAAGGCATGCTGTTTTCAGTGGCGACAGCACGTACCTACGCTTCCGCAGGCAAGATACTTGCAGGGCTTAAACTGCGCCTGCCCATTATTCTCATGAACGGCGTGCTGATATTCGACCCCATCAACGATACCTACCTGACAGTGCACACTATCCCCGGAGAAGCACAGTCAAAAATACTGGCACTGCGCCGTGAACTGGGACTTTCGCCTTTTATGTACATGATGGAGGACGACAGGATGAGCACCGTTTACGACTGCCTTGCAAACGAGTCCATGAAACAGTTCCACGCTGAAAGGGTGCGCAAGTATTACAAGTCATTCACAAAGGCAGATAAGCTGGAGGACGTTAAGGGCAGCGTGATATATTTCTGCTTTATCGACACACACGAACGTCTGCTGCCGCTGAAAGAAGCCCTTGAAAACGACAGCGGGCTGGGCATGACCTTCTACCCCGATATATACGGAGATGACTGGTATCTGGAGATATTCAGTTCGGCTGCTTCAAAAAAGTCGGGCGTTGAGAGGCTGCGTGAAATGTACGGTTTTGAAAAGATAACCGCTTTCGGAGACAACCTGAACGACCTCTCCATGTTCGCCGCCGCCGATGAATGCATAGCTGTCAGCAATGCGGCAGATGAACTTAAAGCTAAGGCTGACAAGGTAATAGGCGCAAACACCGATGACGGCGTGGCAAGA
>CAMNMO010000007.1 GCA_946544695.1 uncultured Ruminococcus sp.
CAAGTTCGGCTTCAAGTACGTTATCTCCTCTCTGCGTGAGAGCCACTCCGCTTCCGACAACGACTGGTCGGCTTGCATCATGGACGGCGAGACAAGAGAGTTCTATCACTCCAGAAAATATAATGTAAGACCCATCGTGGACCGTGTGGGCGGCGGCGATTCATTCGCAGGCGGACTTATCTGCGGTCTCAATGACGGCAAGGATTTCAAGGCTGCGCTGGAATTTGCAGTTGCTGCATCAGCACTCAAGCACACTATCCCCGGAGACTTCAACCTTGTCACCCGTGCAGAAGTTGAAGCACTTGCAGGCGGCGACGCATCAGGTCGAGTGCAGAGATGATGAA
Source organism: uncultured Ruminococcus sp. (assembly GCA_946544695.1). Classification (GTDB taxonomy): domain Bacteria; phylum Bacillota; class Clostridia; order Oscillospirales; family Ruminococcaceae; genus Hominimerdicola. The sequence goes on from CAMNMO010000007.1 coordinate 345, forward strand.
ACTCAATATCCGAGCCCATGACCTGGGTGTCAGGGGTGAGGAAAACATACTTGCCCGCCTTGATGAACTGGGTCTTTCGGGTGTGCAGCTGGTGGCATATAAATGCCTTGACGATGTTGAGTATGCCGAAGGTTCCATGACAAAGGAGAGAGCACAGCTGCTGCACTCAGCCTTTGAAAAGGCAGGCAGGAAAGTGCCGCTGATAGGCGCTTACTTCAACCCTGTTCACCCCGATAAGGCTAAGGCGGAAAAGGGCAAAGCTATTTTCAAGGAGTATCTTACTCTTGCCAAGGACCTGGGGTGTGACATAGTTGGTTCCGAGACAGGTTCCTACAACGGCGACCCGTGGATATATCACCCGCTCAACCGCACGGAAGAAGCAGTCAGCCGTGTTACAGAGACCTTCACGGAACTATGCGACCATGCCCTTGACTGCGGCGTGAACGTTGGTATGGAAGGTGCTTTCGGACATGTTTGTTTTGATGTGAAAACACTTTACCGTGCCGCTAAAAATACGGGCAGGGACAACATCAGATTTATATTCGACCTTTATAATTATCTTGATGGGTCGAACGTAGATAAAATGTACGATATCCTGGACGAAGGTCTCCAGACTTTTGGTGACAGGATATGCGTATTCCACATCAAGGACTGTACAGTTAATGCCGACGGCTCGCTGAAACAGTGCGGTGTGGGCAAGGGGATATTTGACTATTACAGGATACTTTCCGAGATAAAGAAAGTCTGCCCCGATGCCGAACTGGTCTTTGAGGGAACGACGGGCGAAGATATACCTTTCGCTGTGAAGCACCTCAGAGAACGTATGTGATTTAGGAGGATAATTATGACACTGGATATAAGATACAGCAATCATCCCGAGGATTCAAAGCATTATGATACCGAGAAACTGCGAAAAAATTATCTGATAGAGACTGTTTTCGCAGCAGATGAGATATCGCTGACCTATTCCCATCAGGACAGGATGATCGCAGGCGGCGCAATGCCCGTTAAGGAAGAACTGAAGCTTGGCAGCACAAAGGAGCTGGGCACTGAGTATTTCCTGGAAAGACGTGAAATGGGCATCATCAATGTGGGCGGCAAGGGCAAGGTGATCCTTGACGGCACAGAGTATGACCTTGATTATAAGGACGGCATGTATATAGGCATGGGTACTAAGGAGATCTCCTTCCGTTCCGAGAACGCAGAAGCGCCCGCCAAGTTCTATATCAATTCAAGCCCCGCACACCAGACCTATCCCACCGTGTTCATCACAAAGGATAAGGCTAACCATATACCTCTCGGCACCCCCGAGAACCTCAACAAGCGTGTGGTGAATCAGTATATCCACCCCGCAGTATGCAAGTCCTGCCAGCTTTCCATGGGCATGACAGAGCTTGACAAGACCAGCTCATGGAACACCATGCCTTCTCACACTCATGAGAGAAGAATGGAAGTATATTTCTACTTTGAGCTGGAGGACGACAACATCGTGTTCCACATGATGGGTCAGCCCAATGAGACCAGACATATCATCATGCATAACGAGCAGGCTGTCATCAGCCCGAGCTGGTCTATCCACAGCGGCACTGCCACCAGCAACTACACATTCATCTGGGGCATGTGCGGTGAGAACCAGACCTACGATGATATGGATACCATCAATAATCTTGACCTCAAGTGATTGGTCTATCCGACCTTTTTTCCCAAGCAGCAAATCTCCGGGCGCAAGTCCGAGGTCGCACTTTGCTGCAAATTATTACCCCAAATTCAGCTGTGACCCGCAGGCGGTCAATGTGACAGACTCCCAATGGTACAGACGCAGATTTCCACCCTTTCAGTGTTCTGAAACCAATACTGCGCAAACCGTCTGCAAAGCTCAGCTGAAAGATCTGTGAAAAGAAATACCACCTCCTTATTTTGAATATTGTATTGTCCCCCGTGTAAAAGCGGGGGGCACAATACAGCAGGATACGCAAAAATTTTTTCCCTTTCCTGCTGTGTGTTGCCGAGTGTAATGCACAGCAGAACAGAGAACTATACTACCGAGATAAACGAAAAGTGTGGGTTGACTTATGGCTTATTTAACATTAAAAGGGATAAACAAGATCTATCCCAACGGCTATCATGCAGTGCATGACTTTAATCTGGAGATCGAAAAGGGCGAGTTCATAGTATTTGTCGGCTCATCGGGCTGCGGCAAATCCACCACCCTGAGAATGATCGCAGGACTTGAGAATATCAGCAAGGGCGATTTCCTCATCGACGGCGTTCGTGCCAACGAGAAGGGTCCCCGTGAACGTGGCGTGGCAATGGTTTTCCAGAGCTATGCGCTTTATCCTCACATGTCCGTATACGATAACCTTGCCTTCGGACTTACCCTTCAGGGCGTCGATGATGATGTTATCGAGCAGAAGGTAACTGCCACCGCTGCTATACTGGGTCTTACCGATTACCTTGACAGGCTCCCCCGTGAGCTTTCGGGCGGTCAGCGCCAGCGTGTTGCCGTGGGACGTGCCATAATCCGCAAGGTGGATATCTTCCTGATGGACGAGCCGCTTTCAAACCTCGATGCAAAGCAGAGAGTTACCATGCGCTCGGAGATCACCCAGATACACCGTGAGACAGGCGCCACCACGATCTATGTTACACATGACCAGACCGAAGCCATGACAATGGCAGACAGGATAGTTGTCATGAAGGACGGCTATGTGCAGCAGGTCGGCACACCTTATGACCTTTATTTCAACCCGACAAACATGTTCGTGGCAGGCTTTATAGGTGAGCCTCCCATGAACTTCATCGAGAGCCGTATTGAAAACGGCAAGCTCAATATAAGCAATAACGAGGTAGACCTCAGCCTTGTGGCAGACAAGGAAGTGCTTGACAAGTATGAGGGTCAGGAAGTCGTGTTCGGTTTCCGTCCCGAAGCTGTAAGGATCGTGAACGGCGATTACGAGGTCGGCAATGCTTATAAAATGTCCTGTGTGGTAGAACTTGTGGAGCTGCTTGGCGACAACACCAACGTGTATGTGGATATCTACGGAGTCAGCAGCATTCTTAAAGTCGATCCGCACGAATCACCGAAGATAAATACAGGACTGGAGTTCTCCATTCCTTATGGCAGCGTCTACCTGTTTGACAAGCAGACAGAAAGGCGCATCAGGCTGAAAGCAGCCGATAAATAAAACATCTCCTATCCTTTCTCTCTTTATGCTTTCCCCGCTTCGTGCGGGGAAAAGCATATATCTGCGGTATTTGTATACCGTGCATCGGTTAGAAAGCTCTTTATGATAAAATGCATAACACTGATCGGGTCAGCCCACTCTCCCGCAGTGCGGGGGAGCAGGAAAGCCCGCCTTTTACAGTGTGCGAAAACGTTATGGCTGTCCGTACAGCATCGCAATATGCAGTCGATCTTTGGTTTTTTTGGTTTTCTGCGTATATCTTTCAGGTATACGCAGAATGACCGCATCAGACTTCGGCAGTGTGCTTAACGGTAGCTATTGAAAACTTAGATTTACAGCAGGGTGACTTGATATGAAAAAACTTAACAGATCAGAACATCAGACGACTGAAAGACCTATAAAGATACTCCAGTTCGGTGAGGGCAATTTTCTTCGTGCCTTTGTTGACTGGATACTCCAGGACCTTAATGACAAGGGCGTTATAAACGCAAATGTGGCAGTGGTACAGCCTACCCCTGCCGGCAGGAACAACGAGCTTGCTTCTCAGGACGGACTGTATACTGTCTGTCTCGAAGGCATAGACAAGGGCGAAAAGGTGCAGAGCCGCAGCATCATTGATGTGCTGGGCGATTTTGTGGTACCCTATACCGAGTACGACAAGTACCTGTCTTACGCAAAAAGTTCCGATCTGGAGATAGTGATTTCCAACACCACTGAGGCAGGAATCGCTCTTGACAGCAGCGATACCGATCTCTCGGTATGCCCTAAAAGCTTTCCCGGCAAGCTGCTTGCTTTCCTGAAAACACGCTATGATTATTTTGAGGGCGCAGCAGATAAGGGTCTTGCGATAATCCCCTGTGAACTTATAGACTATAACGGTGATGAACTCAGGCGCATACTCAACGAACTTGCAAAGATAAACGGCTATGACGAAGCTTTCATAAACTGGCTGAATACCGCAAACCACTTCACCAACACCCTTGTTGACAGGATAGTTCCCGGTTATCCCCGTGATAACGCCGCTGCTATCTGTGAGGAGACAGGCTTTGAGGATATCAACATCGTCAAAGGTGAAGTTTTCCATCTGTGGGTCCTTCAGAAGGAACCTTTCATACAGCAGAAGCTTCCCGCTGACAAGTCGGGGCTGAATGTCATCTTCGCAGATGATATAACCCCCTATAAGCAGCGCAAGGTAAAGATACTCAACGGCGCACACACCGCTATGGTGCCTGTGGCATATCTCAGCGGACTTGATACCGTCCGTGAAGCTGTCACCGATACCGATACGGGCAGGTTCGTTCTGGGGCTGATAAACGACGAGATAAAACCCACCATCGCTCTCCCTCAGGAGGAACTGGATTTCTTTGCGACAAGTGTCATCGAGCGTTTCATGAACCCGTTCATACGCCATGAACTCATGTCCATAGCACTCAATTCCACCACAAAGTTCAGGACGAGGCTGCTGCCGACCTACAACGACTACCGTGAGAAGTTTGGCAAGTCTCCGAAACATATACTTTTCTCGTTCGCATCGATGTGCGTGTTCTTCCGTGGCAAGCGTGGCGATGACGATATCGCCCTTGCAGATGATGAACAGTACCTGCGCTTCTGGGCTGAACTCAGCAAGCTGAGCGACCCTGCACAGATAGCTGAAAAGGCACTTTCCGCAAAGGATATCTGGCAGCAGGATCTCTATAATGAGGAGGACGCAGCTTTCGTGGCAGCATGCATCGGCAACATTCTGAAATATGGCGAGCGTGAAGCACTTAAAAAATTTCTGGGTGAATAATAATGAAAAAGACAATAGTCATTTCGCCTGCCGACCTGGTCGGTGTGGCACTGACGCCCCTTAAAAAAGGCGAAGAAGCTGAGGGCGTCGTTCTTAAAGAGGATATCGAGAAAGGGCACAAATTCGCCCTTAAAGATATTAAAAAAGGTGAGAAGGTCATAAAGTACGGTGAGGTCATAGGCAGGGCAACTGCCGATATCTCACAGGGTGAACATGTCCACACCCACAATATGGCAACTAACCTTGAAGGCACACTGGAGTACAGCTATTCCAAAAAGGATATACCCGTATCTGCCCCCGCAAAAAAGCGCACGGTAAATGTCTACGAGCGTAAAAACGGCGAGGTAGGCATACGAAACGAACTGTGGGTCATACCAACTGTCGGCTGCGTAAATTCGCAGGCAAGGGCGATAGTAAAGCAGTTTGAAAAAGCCCACCCCGATGCTGAGGGCATCGACGGCTGCTTCACCTTTACCCACCCTTATGGCTGTTCGCAGATAGGCGAGGACCATGAACGCACACGAATGATACTCCAGCGCATGGTAAAGCACCCCAACTGCGGCGGTGTACTGGTACTGGGACTGGGCTGCGAGAACAACCGCATGGACGTTTTCATCGAGACGCTGGGCGATTTCGATACCGAGCGCACCGAATTCCTGATAGCGCAGCAGGCGGGCGACGAGATAGCGGAAGGCGTGAAGCTGCTTGAAAAGCTTTACGATAAAGCAAGGCACGACAAGCGTGTGCCGAATGATATGTCCTGCCTTAAAGTGGGACTCAAATGCGGCGGCTCCGACGGACTTTCGGGCATAACCGCAAATCCTCTGGTCGGCAGGTTCTCGGACTACATGGCATCTATCGGCGGAACTACCGTGCTTACGGAAGTCCCCGAAATGTTCGGTGCCGAACAGCTGCTGATGGACAGGGCGAAAGACGAAGCTACTTTTGATAAGATAGTCAAACTGGTCAACGGTTTCAAGGAATATTATCAGAAGCATGACCAGCCTGTATATGAAAATCCGTCCCCCGGAAACAAGGCGGGCGGTATCACCACACTGGAGGATAAATCCCTCGGCTGCACCCAGAAATCGGGCAGCGGACAGGTGTGTGATGTGCTGTTCGACGGCGATGCCCTGACCTCCCACGGGCTGAACCTGTTGAACGGCCCGGGCAATGATATGGTCGCTGTGACAAATCTTGCCGCAGCAGGCTGCCATCTGGTGCTGTTCACCACAGGCAGAGGCACCCCCTTCGGAGGTTTCGTGCCCACCGTGAAGATAGCCACCAACTCCGATATAGCCGCAAGAAAGCCCAACTGGATAGATTTCAATGCGGGCACCATAGTTGAGGGCGAAAGCTTTGAAAGCAGACTTGAAGCCCTTGCCGACCTTGTGGCTGAGACTGCTAACGGCAGTCAGACCGTAAATGAAAAATACGATTCCCGTGACATAGCCATTTTCAAAACAGGCGTCACACTCTGATATACTGAACGCATCCGTTATTCAGTATGACCATGACATCAGCACCCCAAACAATATTTCTGCAATGGCAGATATCGACTTTTGACAGTTTTCTTTCCCCCGCTGTATGCGGGGGGCGGGAAAACTCATTGTGCGGGGTGAGCAATGATATAGAATGAAGGAGCAGAACATGAAGGATTTTATGGATAAGGACTTTGTCCTTAAAAACGAGACCGCAAAGGTGCTGTATCACAACTATGCTGAAAACATGCCCATTTTCGATTTCCACTGCCATCTCAGCATCGAGGAGATCTACAACGACAAGCAGTTTTCTTCCATCACTGAATGCTGGCTGGGCGGTGACCACTACAAGTGGCGTCTCATGCGTGAGATGGGCATAGATGAAAGCTATATCACAGGCGACAAGAGCGACTTCGAGAAGTTTATGAAGTACGCCGAAGTAATGCCTTATGCGATCGGCAACCCCATCTATCACTGGACACACCTTGAACTGCGCAGGTATTTCGGTATAGAAGATATACTTTCTCCCAAAACAGCTGAGGATATCTTCAACAAGTGCAACGAGAAGCTGAAAACTCTCACCGCAAGAAAACTCATCGCTGACAGCAATGTAAAGAAGCTGTTCACCACCGATGACCCCATAGATGACCTGCACTTCCATAAGCAGCTGAAGGAGGACGGCGATTTTGATGTGGAGGTTTATCCCGCATTCCGTCCCGATAAGGCTATAAATATCGAACTGCCCACATACGTGCCTTACATCGCAAAGCTTGCAGACGCAGCTGATGTCCGCATTGACGGCATTGACAGCCTTTGCGAAGCACTGACAAAGAGGATAGAATACTTTGACAGCGTTGGCTGTGTTTGTTCCGACCATGCGCTTGATGTGGTGATGTTCATGCCTGCCGACCATGACAAGGTGGACAAGATCGTCAAGAAAGCACTGAACGGCGATGACCTTACCCCTGCCGAGATAGAACAGTACAAGGGCTATGTCCTTGTTCATCTGGGCAAGCAGTATGCACGCCTGCACTGGGTACAGCAGTACCACATAGGTGCACTGCGCAACAACTCACGCAGATATATGGGTCTGCTGGGTCCCGATACAGGTTTTGATGCCATTGAGGACCAGACCTTTGCCAAGAAGCTGGCAATGCTGCTGGATACCCTTGACAGCACCGACGAACTTCCCAAGACTATCCTGTACTGCCTGAATCCCCGTGACAACGAGGTCATCGCAACTATCATGAACTGCTTCCAGCAGGGCGGCATAGTGGGCAAGATGCAGTTTGGTTCCGCATGGTGGTTCAACGACCAGAAGGACGGCATGGAAAAGCAGCTTACCGCACTTTCGCAGCTTGGTCTTGTATCCAAGTTCGTAGGCATGCTGACAGACAGCCGCAGCTTCCTGTCCTATACCAGACATGAGTATTTCAGGCGCATAGTCTGCAACATGTTCGGCACTCTCATCGAGGAGGGCGAGTACCCCAACGATGTTGAACTGGTGGGCAGCATTGTCAGGGATATATGCTACAACAATGCGGTGAACTACTTCAAAAAGTGATCGCTCAGGTTTTTTGCCTTATTTTACACCTTGAAAGGGTCGTGCAGCAGCACTGCCCTTTCTTTATTAGAAAAATTTCTGCCTTAAAAGGAGGTACAGCACATGCAGCCTGAAACAGTCAACAGGTTCATAACCATCGGGGAGATAATGCTTCGCCTTACGCCCCCTAATTATGAGAAGATACGCACAGCCACCAACTTTGAAGCGAGCTATGGCGGCAGTGAAGCAAATATAGCTTTGTCCCTTGCCAATCTCGGTGTGGACAGCACCTTTTTCAGCGTGGTGCCAAATAACAGCGTCGGCAAAAGTGCCGTGCGCATGCTGCGTTCAAACGATGTGCACTGCAGCCCCATGATACTCAGCACCCCCGAGGAAACGCCCACCCACCGCATGGGCAGCTACTATCTGGAGATAGGCTACGGTATCAGACCCAGCAAAGTCACATACGACAGAAAGCACAGCGCATTCTCGGAATATGATTACAGCAGGGCAGACCTGGACAGCCTGCTTGACGGCTATACCTGGCTGCACCTCAGCGGAATAACCCCCGCACTTTCCGAAAGCTGCAGGCATCTTGTGCTGGAAAGCCTGCGTATAGCAAAGGAAAAGGGCATGACCGTCAGCTTTGACGGCAACTTCCGCAGCACCCTCTGGGGCTGGGAGGAAGCCCGTGATTTCTGCACACAGTGCCTGCCCTATGTTGATGTGCTTCTCGGCATAGAACCCTACCACCTGCTGAAAGACGTAAACGACCCCGCCAAAGGCGATGTCAAGGACGGTCTGCCGCTTCAGCCGTGCTACGAACAGCAGGATAAGGTCTTTCGCAGCTTCGTCAAGCGTTACCCGAACATCAGGTGCATAGCCCGCCATGTCCGCTATGTGCACAGCGGCAGCGAGAACAGCATGAAAGCCTACCTGTGGTATGAGGACCACACCTTTGAAAGCAAGCTGTTCACCTTCAAGATACTTGACCGTGTGGGCGGCGGAGATGCCTTTGCCAGCGGACTTATCTATGCCATGATGCATGATTATGAACCGATGGATATGGTGAATTTCGCAGTGGCAGCAAGTGTCATCAAGCACACTATACACGGCGATGCAAATATCACCGATGATGTGGAAACTATCCGCAACATCATGGACATGAACTACGATATAAAAAGATGATCACAGCCCGATGCCGCACTGCGGTGTCGGGTCTTTCTGTGTATTGCCGGTGACGCATGCATTAAATGTCAACTTTAACTTGCTTACAGGTTGACAAATGTATACCCGCTGTGCTATAATGTATACCGAAAGGAAGTGGTTGTCATTAAAAACATCAATAAAACAAGGGATATGGCGCTTACTGCAATGTTCACCGCACTGATAACAGCAGGCGCATACATACGCATACCAATACCTGTCTGTCCGTTCACGCTGCAATTTCTGTTCACCACGCTGGCGGGCATCGTGCTTGGCAAGAACAAGGGCGCTGCCGCATCGGCACTGTATGTGATGCTGGGTCTTTGCGGACTTCCCGTGTTCACGGGCGGCGGCGGCATAAGCTATGTGCTTCAGCCCACATTCGGCTATCTCATCGGATTCGTCGCAGGGTCCTATCTGACAGGGCTGATAGTGCATTCGGGTGAAGCAACAACAGGTCGTCTGCTGGCAGGCTGCTTTGCGGGACTTGGTGTGGTCTATGCATTCGGCATGATATACTACCGTGCTGTAAGCGTGCTGTGGCTGCATGACCCCATAAGCATCGGCAAGCTTTTCCTGTACTGCTTTGTGCTGGCAGTCCCCGGGGACATACTGCTGTGCATTCTTTCCACTGCCGTTGCAAAACGGCTCTCACATTTCAAACTGATAAGAGGTGCCGCATGATGGACATAAAAGAACTTTGCGAACAGATAAAAGCGGGAAGAAGGCTTACCCGCAGCGATGATACGGATATACTGCTGTCAGCCCCGCTTGAAGAACTTTCAGCGGCAGCCGATGAACTGCGTATACATTTCAGCGGCAGACATGCCGACCTTTGCAGCATAATAAACGGCAGGAGCGGCAGCTGTCCCGAAAACTGCAAATTCTGTGCACAGTCAGCGCACCACTGCACAGGCATAAAGGAATACGGCTTTCTCGATAAAAACGAGATAGTCTCGGAATGCCGCTATAATGAAGAACGTGGCGTGCACCGCTTTGCGATAGTCACCGCAGGCAGAAAACTCAGCGGCGGCGAATTTGACAAAGCCCTGGATACCTACCGCACACTGTCTGCCGAAACAGGCATGGCGCTTTGTGCATCATTCGGGCTGCTTGAAGCAGAACAGTTTGTCAGACTGCGTGAAGCGGGGGTAAGCAGGTATCACGCTAATATCGAGACATCGAGGCGCAATTTCCCGAATATATGCACCACCCACACCTTTGATGACAAGCTTGAATGTATCCGCAGGGCAAAGGCGGCAGGGCTTGAAGTCTGTTCGGGCGGCATAATCGGTATGGGCGAAACCATGCAGGACCGCATCGACATGGCATTCACGCTGGCTGAGATGGAAGTAAGTTCCATACCGATAAACGCACTTATCCCCATCAAGGGCACGCCGCTTGAGAATATCGAGCGCATCACCGAACCCGAGATACTGCGCACGGTGGCGATATTCCGCTTTATCGTGCCCGAAGCCGACATCAGGCTTGCGGCAGGCAGGGATCTTATGGCGCACTGTGGAGAAAAGGCATTTCTCTCGGGGGCAAATTCAGCCATAACAGGTGATATGCTGACCACATCGGGCAACCGCATAAAAGATGACATAGCCATGCTTGAAAACATCGGCTTTACAGTGGGGAGGACAGAAAATGCATAAGGGAGTATTTATAACAGGCACAGGCACCGACATAGGCAAGACCTACGTCACTGCACTGCTGGTGAAAAAGCTTTACGGCACGGGCGCTGATACTGCCTATTTCAAGGCGGCAGTCAGCGGCAATGAACGTGGGGCGGACGGCAGACTTATCCCCGGGGACGCAGCTTTTGTAAAGCGCATATCGGGAATACCGCAGCCCCTTGACACCATGTGCCGTTACGTTTATGAAAAGCCGCTTTCACCGCACCTTGCCGCACGGCTGGAGGGCGGACCTGTTGACCTTGAATGTGTAAAAGCTGAGTTTGATAAACTGTGTGAAAAATACGAATATGTGGTCTGCGAGGGCAGCGGCGGGATAGTCTGCCCCATACGCTGCGATGAAAAGAACATCATGCTGGAGGATATAATTAAAGCTCTTGATCTGCCATGCATAATAGTGGCAGATGCGGGGCTGGGTACCATAAACAGCACCGTGCTTACCACCGAATACATGCGTGCACACAGCATGAAGGTCAGCGGGATAATACTCAACCATTACCATGAGGACAGCATCATGGAGAAGGACAACAGGCTGATGTGCGAACAGCTGACAGGTCTGCCTGTGATAGCAGCCGTTGCTGACGGTGATACCTCGCTTGACATCGACACAGATGTACTCAGAGGTATCTGCGGACAAGGAGGTAAACTATGATCTGGTATCCCTATGCCCAGATGAAAACACTGGAACCACCCATAAAGATAGCCCGTGCGCAGGGGGTGCACCTTTATACAGATGACGGTCACGACCTGATAGATTCGGTGTCATCATGGTGGAGCGTGATACACGGCTATAACCACCCCGAGATAAACGCTGCCATAACCGAACAGCTGGGCAGGTTCGCACATGTCATGATGGGCGGCATGACCCACGATGCAGTGCAGCGCCTTTCCGACAAGCTGGCAGAATGGCTGCCCGCCGACCTTGACTACTGCTTTTTCTCGGATTCGGGCAGTGTGGCGGTGGAGGTCGCACTGAAAATGGCATTGCAGTTCAACACCAACCGTGGTTCCGCCCGTGATACTATCTTAGCGCTTGAACACGCCTATCACGGCGACACCTTCAAGGCGATGGAGGTGGGTGATGATGAGGACTACCATTTCGCTTTCGGCAAAAACAGCGAGAAAAAGCATGGCGTCGTACATATCCCCACAGATATCCCCGAACTGGAAAAAGCTTTCAGCGAATACGGCGAACGCCTCACCTGCTTCATAGTTGAACCGCTGCTGCAAGGCGCAGGCGGCATGCGCATGTATGATGTGGGCTTTCTTGAAAGGGCAAGGCAGCTGTGTGATGAATACGATGTGCTGCTGATATTCGATGAGGTCGCAACAGGCTTTGGCAGAACAGGCAACCGCTTTGTAGCCGACCTTGTGCTGCCCGATATACTTGTTCTTGGCAAGGCGCTGACAGGCGGATATATCGGCCATGCAGTCACCGTTGCGAACCGCAGGGTGTGGGAGGGCTTCCTCAGCGATGACCCCACACATGCATTCATGCACGGACCGACCTTTATGGGAAACGCACTTGCGTGTTCAGCCGCACTGAAGTCCATAGAACTTTTTGAACGTGAGGACTATCTGTCGAAGATACATACCATCGAGAATATCACCCGCCGTGAGATGTCGGGCTTTTCCGACCCACGCATAAAAGAGGTGCGTATAATGGGCGGCTGCGTCTGCATAGAGGTATATGACGGCAAGATGCTTGACGGCTTCCGCAGGTTCGCTTTTGAACGTGGCGTGTTCAGCAGGACTTTCCTGAAATACATGTATGCGATGGTGCCCTACGTTATCTCGGAACAGGAGCTTGTAACCATACTTGATACCATGAAAGCATGGTTCAGGCGCTGACAGGCAGACATGATGAAAACAGCCTGACACGGAAAACTCTCCGTGACGGGCTGTTTTATTTGTTTATGCAATGGGCTTGTTGCCCTTTACATGTGCCGCTATCCTTACGATATCGGTGATGTTGATGAGTCCGTTGCCGTCTATGTCTGCGTTGAGAAGGTTGTCACCTGTCAGCGCCCTTATGCCCTTGACATGTGCTGCTGCCATGACAACATCGGTGATGTTTATCTGACCGTCAAGGTTGACGTCACCAAGCAATGTCGCAGAGGGCTTGCTGTCAGTGCTGCCGTCGTCATTCTTGTCATCGGGCTTGCTGTCGGTGCTGTCGTCGTCCTTCTTGTCATCGGACTTGCTGTCGGTACTGCCGTCGTCCTTCTTGTCGTCGGATTTGCTGTCAGTGCTGCTGTCGTCCTTCTTGTCATCGGACTTGCTGTCGTCCTTCTTGTCAAGACAAGGAATAGCTTCGGTGTAGGTGTGTTCGGGATCGTTGAGACAAGTGTAGGTCATTATGCCTTCCTCAGTCTCGGTGGGTTCTTTGGTGACCTTGCCCTCGTCCCAGTTATGACCTGTTGCGGGCAGTTCTGCCTGACCGAAGGAATGCTCCTTGCCGCATCTCGGACAGTAGCTTATGTTGTCCTCAACGCCCGCCTCAGTACAGGTAGGTGCCTTGACGGTAACGTATTCTGACTTGCTCCAGTCATGATCGAGTGCTTGGGTCTTAACTGTCTCGGAGGAAAGCTTTTCGCCGCATACCGTGCAGTACATCACGATATCATAGCTGCCTGCCTTTGTGCAGGTCGCTTCCTTGATGTTCTCGTGTACAGCTTCACCGAAGGTGTGACCTGTTGCTGTGAAGTCTATGCGGCTTTTTGATAATACCTCTCCGCATACCGAACACTTGTCTTCGTGATCTGCATAGCCTGCCTTTGTGCAGGTGGGTTCCTTCCTTGCGACTTCCACCATGCCCGAGTTGATATGACCGTTTGCGGGTTCGGTGTAATGGTAGTCAAGGACCTCTTTGCCGCAGATCTTGCAGACGCTGTACATATCATATCCGCCCTCTTTGGTGCAGGTGGGCTTGTTGACGTTCTTCTTTACCGACTTGAAGTCATGACCTGTTGCCTTGATGACCGTTGCTGCGAGTGTGGTCTCTTTGGTGCAAGCCTTGTCTGAGAAGATAAGTCCGCATTCGCACTCATAGTAAGCAGTGCTGCCGTCCTTTTCGCAGGTGGCTGCCACTGCCTTGTGGGTGGTCTTGACGCTGTGCTTGTGCTTTTCGGGGAATATGAATCTCACAGAAGAATAATAGCCGCAGTAGTTGTCCACGCCGACTTTTTTCAGTTCGGCAAGCTGGTCATCTGTGAAGCTTACGGTATATGCGCCGTCAATGCTGTTGTCATCACGCATGGTGACCGTGCCCTTTGAGAAGGATATGTCAGCATCGGTGATGCCGTCTTTGTTGATATCGGCAGTGTAGGTCTGGATATTGAAAGAGGTGTTGACAAGCGCAAGCCTGAATGCAGCTGCGGCTGCATTGTCATTAACATCTATCTTGCCTGTGCCGCTTGTGACATCTATCTCAAGGGCTTTCAGGTCAGCGGGAACATAGTCTGTGAAAACTGCGCTTATCTCAGCATCAGCAGCAGGCATACTGAAAGTGGTCTCAGCTGCCTTGCTGTCCGCAAAGGTAACGCCGCTTGCGGTAAAGCCCGAGAATATCTTGCCGACAGGTGCCTGGTCTGCCCTGACATAGACCTTATCGCCGTAGTGTACAGCTTCAAGGCTGTCGGAATATGTGCTGCCGTCAGCCGATACAGTGCAGCCCGCTGCGGTAACAGTGTAGTCGATCGGTGCAGTACCAAGCACTAACCTGTTGGTGCAGTAAACATCTGTCAGGTTATCTATCTGCACTGCCTTTATCTTTTTCATCAGTTCTATATAGGCATAGCTGCTTGTGTTCACCTTGTAGTAGTTCGGGTCGCTGCCGCTGTTCTCCAGTGTACCTATGACAGTGTAAACAGGCGAACCGCTGTTGGTGTATGAAGTGATGTACTTATATTCTGTGTAGAAAGACCAGCGTGAAAAACGTTTGCCTGTGGGCAGTTCGGGTTTCAGGTATATGCCCTTGGTCATATCATAGCCGTCTACCGATGCGGCATAAGTGCCGTTCTGTGTCATGCAGCCCGTGCCGCCGACGATGGTGGTGGTGCTGTAAACATCGCCGCCTTTGGTGAACTTGGGGTAAAGTTCGTAATTCTTGTCGATGGGATCACCGAAGGTGAATGTGTATGGTCTGGGACCCGAATAATAGATCCAGCCGTCAAAGCGGTAGCCGTCCTTGCTGAGATCGGGCGCTTCTTTACTGACGGAAGTACCTGCATCGACATACTGTGTGTAATGCACGGTGTCACCTGTGCTGTCGGTGTAATAGGTGACGGTGTAGCCCCTGCCTACCTCGAATGCGCTTGTGTAGACATCATAACCGTAAGTGTTGATGCCGTCCTCAGCGACGGTGAGAAGTTCCTTGTTATAGTAGGTCTGGACGCCTTTTGAGAACCTGTATCTGTAAGACTCGCCGTGATCGGTGGACCAGATATGGAACTTCAGTCGGTAAATGCCTGTAAACAGTCTGCCCGAGTAGTCCTCCCATACGGGCGAGGACTTTGTGCCCGTGTTTACCTGCACGCTGACAGTGGCAGCGATAGCATCTCTGTCGCTTACCTGAAAGTCGATGCTGTCTTGTATCTCATATTTTGATGTGCCGAATGGCATATTTTTCAGGGATATGCCGTCCATGTTCACATAAGTGAGAGTTGCTTCTGTGAAGGCTGCGGCAGGTATCACCGACAGCGTGGTGAAGAACAGCGCCATCACAGTGAACAGTGCCGAAAACCTTCGGAAAATGTTTTTCTTCATATATATGACCTCCTTTCGGCGTAACTGCGCCTTATACCATAATTATACAACGTGGTTATACCGCTGACACACCACACTAAACAGCTTTTCAGCGGGCATTAACAATAGTTGGCGGTTTTCTCTCCCCCGCCGAAGGCAAATGCGTGAACGCATGGGAGAGAAAACATCTCAATAAATTTTACTTGTTATACTTCTATCCTTAGTGGTGTGTTAAGGGATAACCATATTATACAATTAAAGTGTTTTTCAGCACCATGTACGAAAGGGAAGCTGCCATGTAAAATTTTACAGTTCTATTCTATGCACAATGCACAATATCAGTCCGTGATAACGCATTGTTTTGGACGCAGGGGGTTGCGCTATACGGGGGAATGGTGTATAATGTATGCAGGATAGGGCAGAACGGCTTTTGCTTTAATAAAAAGGAGTGTTTCGGTATGCAGACAGCAAATGGGGAAGATCGGCGCACATCGCCCGTATTCAGCATGGAGGTGCTGAGGGCATCGGTGGAAAACAGTTACGGCAGACGGGTGGTGATAAACGGTGTACCCGAAGATGAACTCGATAAACGCAAGGCAGCCGATGACAGGGCGAACGGCGTCAAAGGTGCGCTGTTCGTCATAACTTTCATAGCAGGCATAATTGCGGCAGTTGTATTTTCACAGCTTGAACCGCTGCTGTGCATATCATCGGTGGGTGCAATATTCCTGGTGATAGGTGTGATAGCTGTGGCACAAAGCAAGCGCAGCCTTGACAATGCACCTCTGCTGATAGTGCCGACGGTGGGTCTGCTGATGACAGCGCTGCCCATAGTGATGCTGTACGGCAGAGATCACCCCGATGGTTTTCAGCTGACATTCGACCATGTAATGAATATCATACTTGCAGGTTTCGTGCTGGTGGGCGTGTGCATGATGGTGCTGCCGCCGCTGGTACATTCAGGGAAGATGGCAAGGTGTTCGCAGGAGACCGACGCAAAATGCATATACCGTACCTTCCGTATTAAGAAGTCATCAAAGGCAAACGGAAGGACAAGCATGCATAATATCTATGCCCCTGTGTGGCAGTATGAGGTCGGCGGCGTGATATATGTGACGTGCGAGAACGTGTATTCGGGCTTTGATGTGCCCAAAATAGGCGAATACAAGCGTATCCGCTTTGACCCCGCCGCACCCGAGAACATCTACCGTCCGCTGGGCGGCACGAGGGTGGTCACGACTGTGCTGGGTCTGATGTTCACAGCACTGGGCATACTGACCTTTGTGGTACTGAGACATAAATGATGAACTTGATAATAACAGATGATAAACAGCGGACCATACTGCCCCCGAGTGCTTTTTGACACTTGGGGGCAAAGCTGTATCGGGCGTGCGGAAAGTGAGTGATATGGTTAACGACAAAGATGTTCTGAGGTCGTTAGCTATAAAACAGATGTCTGCGGCTTTTGCGACACGGAAATCAATTTTTGCGTAATACAAAGGGTTGAACATGCATTACGGCTGTAAAATATGGTGTTGAGTGTATTCTCCCCCGCCGAAGGCGGGGGGAGAATACGCAAAATACAGCTTTGTTTTGTCAAAATTGATTTCCGTGCTTTTGCGAAAAATACTATTTACAAAGAACGGAAAATGTGGTATAATAATCGTGTATGTAGGTTTTAAACCGTTAAATCGTTAAAACGCACGGGCTGCTTTTTGCAGTACGGAAAAGAACGGCTGTATGCCCGGCTGATGCAGCCGTAAAATGGAAAGAGTGACGTAAAATGGTATTCAGATGTGAACTTAAAAGAGTAGTTGACGATACTTATGACATCGAGATAGGGCACGGACTTCAGGACAGACTGGTGGACGACCTTAAAGCGGGGCTGACAGGCAAACGCAGGTTCGCTGTGATAACCGACAGCAACGTTGAGGGGCTGTATGCAGAGGACATCTTCGAGAGGATAAAGGCTGCGGGCTTTGCGGCTGAGATGTTCGTGATACCTGCGGGCGAAAAGTCAAAAAGCAGGCAGATGAAGGAGTTCCTTGAGGACAGCATGCTGGAAAAGGGCTTCCGCAGGGACTGTGCTGTCATAGCTGTGGGCGGCGGTGTTGTCACCGACCTGGCGGGCTTTGTGGCAGGCACATTCGGCAGGGGCGTGCCCTTTGTCAACTATGCCACAACACTGCTGGCGGCGGCTGATGCATCTGTCGGTGGAAAGACAGCGGTGGATACCCCCCTTGCAACTAACCTGATAGGCATGTTCAATCAGCCCGAAAAGGTCTATCTGGACATAGATACCTGGAAAACTCTGCCGACCGAGCAGATAGCGAGCGGTCTGGCTGAGACCATAAAGCACGGCTGTCTGGGTGACAGGGAACTGTTTGAATATCTGGAAAAGAATGTTGAGAAGATATTTGAGGGCGATGTGGCTGCCTGCGAGTTCATAGCGGAACAC
The DNA here is from genome assembly GCA_946544695.1 of uncultured Ruminococcus sp. Lineage (GTDB taxonomy): Bacteria > Bacillota > Clostridia > Oscillospirales > Ruminococcaceae > Hominimerdicola. The sequence continues at coordinate 18,450 of CAMNMO010000007.1, forward strand.
AACTGTGCTGTGAAGTACAGGGTGGTCATGCAGGACGAACGTGAAAGCGGGCTGAGAGAGGTGCTGAACCTGGGACACACGGTGGGACGTGCCATAGAGACTGTATCTGATTACAGGCTGCTGCACGGCGAAGCTGTATCGATCGGCACAGTGGCGCAGGCAAGACTTGGCGAAACGCTGGGCTTTATCTCGGCTGAGGACAGAGAGCGTGTCGAGCGCCTGCTTGAAAGGGCAAAGCTGCCTGTGCGCATACCCGAATACATCGACAAGGCGGCACTGGTGAAGAAGCTGTATACCGACAAAAAGGTGCGTGACGGCAAGCTGAGGTTCGTATTCCAGAAGGGGATAGGCGAGGTGGTGCAGTTCGGTGAGAACTGCTTTGCCAAAGAGATAGCCGAAGCTGAGATAGCAAAGATAGTTGAGCAGATGTGATCTTGACAGAAGGACTTGATAGAATGAACATAAAGATAACACCCGCAAAGTTGAAGGGTACGGTGACGCCCCCGCCGTCAAAATCGGTGGCACACAGAATGGTCATTGCGGCGGCACTGGCTGAGGGAACTTCGGTGATAGACAGAGTATACCCCTCTGTGGATATACTGACCACCATAGAAGCCATGCGGCAGCTGGGGGCTGATATAACCGTCGAGGGCGAAAGGGCAGTGGTCAGGGGTATAGGCAAAGCCCCCGAAAAGGCTGTGATAGACTGCTGCGAGAGCGGTTCGACCATGAGGTTCGTCATACCCGTTGCAGCGGCACTGGGTACCGAAACGACCTTTCTCGGGCGTGGCAAGCTGCCCGAAAGACCCATAACTCCCTATCTCGATCAGTTCCCGAAACATGGGGCTGAGTTTGCGTACAGCGGCACCATGCCTTTTACCGTCAGCGGAAGGCTGACAGGCGGGCAGTATGAGATAGACGGCGGCATATCCTCACAGTTCATAACAGGGCTGCTGCTGGCACTGCCGCTGACTGAGGGCGAGGGCAGCATAAAGCTGACATCACGGCTGGAGTCAAGACCTTATGTGGATATCACAAGGGGCGTCATGCATGATTTCGGGGTGGAAGTGACTGTAACGGAGGACGGCTTTGTCATTCCTGCGGGGCAGCATTTCAAACCCTTCAGCGGTGCTGTCGAGGGCGACCATTCGCAGGGCGCCTTCTTCGAGGTGGCTGATGCACTGGGCTCAAAGGTGGAAATTTCGGGCTTAAATGTAAATTCTTTTCAAGGCGACAAAAAAATCATTGAAATATGCAAAGAAATGGTGTATAATAAAGATGGCACTTTGCACCCCTTTGAAGTCGATGTGGCTGACATACCCGACCTTGTGCCCATACTGGCAGTGCTGGCAAGCTTCTGCAACGGCGAGAGCAGGATAACGGGTGCAGCAAGGCTGAGACTCAAAGAGAGCGACCGTCTGGCAGTTATGGAAGAAGTGCTTGCTGCCATCGGCGGAGATGTGACTGCCACCGAGGACAGCCTTATCATAAGGGGCAGGGACAAGCTGCGTGGCGCAGCGGAAGTCTCGGCGCATAACGACCACCGCATTGCGATGGCGCTGGCGATAGCTGCCACAAGGTGTGAGGAGCCCATAGTGATAAAGGGTGCGGAGTGCGTCAGAAAGAGCTATCCCGATTTCTGGGAGGTTTACAGAAGTCTCGGCGGTATCGCTGAGGAGGTCTGACAAGGCAGTCAGCGAAAAGAGGGCGGTATCATGGTCTTATTTGATGGATTTGAGTTTGGAGAGCCTTACAGGGGCACACCGATAGAGGAAGTCTGCGGGGTGCTGCTGCCCGAGGATTATCTTGTGTTCATGCATGAGCATAACGGCGGTGAGGGCGATGTGGGCGGCACTAGCCTGGTGCTGTTCCCGCTGGAGGAGCTGAGAACGGTCAACGACAATTACGACACCGAAAATGCGCTGGATGGCTGCGTGATAATAGGCGGCAACGGCGGCGGTGAGCTTTACGGAGTGGACGAGCAGGGCAGGTATTTCAATGTGCCCGCTTTAATGGATAAGCAAGATATCTCATATCTTGGGAACAGCTTCGGTGAGTTTCTGGAAAATGTGAAAACATCGGGTGCCGGATAACGGAGGTGCGTTATGGCGATAGACAGAGCAGACTGGCACTGGGAAAGTGCGGAAAAGCTGTACCGTGAGATGCACAGCATCAGCGGTGAACTGACTGAGGAGCAGGAAAATGAGATATGGCTGCTGGCAGGCAACCATATAGGACTGTTTCTCAGATGGATAATCGAGAACGGCTTTGAGGGCGAAGAAGCTGACCCCGACCACTGTGAGGACGTAAGACGTGGACGCACATCGGGTGCGCAGTTTTTGATGTGGGACTGTGACGGCAAGCTGTGGGACGAGGATATCAGGGAAGATATACTGCCCTTTGCGAAGAAATACTACGAAGAACAGTTCTTTGATGACTACTGCGAGACCTGCGGCGGTGACGGCGGGAAGGAAGTGCCCTGTTACAGCTTCATAAGCGGCGAGGACGACTATGCAAGGCTGAGAGAGCGCATAGATTCGGCGTTTGAAAAGTACATGGGGGAGGAATACGGTGGCTGATTACATAACCTTCCTGAGAAAGATGGTAGGACATGAGAAGGTCATCATGACTGCTGCCTGTGCGATCATCGAGGACGGCGGCAGGATACTTCTGCAAAAGCGCAAAAACGGTCTTTGGGGACTGCCCGGCGGCATAGCCGAACTGGGTGAGGCGCTGCATGAGACTGTGGTGCGTGAAGCCTTTGAGGAAACAGGTCTCGAGACGCAGGCAAAAGAACTTATAGGCATATACTCGAAATATGACGTGGAATGCGCAAACGGCGATAAATTGCAGCCCGTGACTGCGCTGTACAGGGTCGAGGTCATCGGCGGGACACTTGCCGGCGACGGTGATGAAACGCTGGAACTGCGGTATTTCGGGAAAGATGAACTGCCGAAGATATATTGCAGACAGCATGAGGACATGATAGCTGACTGGTTCGCAGGCAAGCGGGCAGTATTCAGATAGACAATAGAATACGGAGGACGACAGGATGGGATTTTTCAGCAGACTTTTCGGCGGTGATGCCGAAGAAAAAAACGACGGGAATGAAAGTGCTGCGGCGGCAAGCGGCAGCAGCGGCATGCTGCGCACATCAAGGAACGGTGGTCTCGACAAGACCGAGACACTGCTTCTGATAGACAAGCTGAATGCGGAGATAATGGTGCTGGAGGAAGCAAAGAAAGCCCGTGACAACGGCGCACCTTACGACCTTCCGCAGATGCGGGAGATAAGCATGCCCCGACAGGTGAACAAGGGCGGCTTTGCTGAAGAAGATGTGGCAAGCTATGTATCGCAGCTGGTCGGCAGGATAGAGCAACTGCGCAGCGAACTGGGCTGCTGAGGATTATTAAAGGGAATGCGAGCTTCCCTTTTGTATGCCCGACGGGCGTGTGAAAGGGAGGACCGTATAAAAATACAGAGTAGGGAGGACAAAATATGTCATCAACTTGGAAGAACAATATAAGCTTCACCGTTTTCGGTGAGAGCCATGGACCTGCCATCGGCGTGTGCATGGATAACGTTCCCCCCGGGGAAAGCATAGATGTGGATAAGATATATAAATTCATGTCAAGGCGTGCGCCCAAAAAGGACGGCACGACAACCATGAGGAAGGAAAGCGATATACCGCAGATAATCTCGGGCTACCACAACGGCAAGACCACAGGTACCCCGCTGGTGGCAATGATAGCCAACAGCGACCAGCATTCGCAGGATTACAACAATCTTTCAAAGCTGGCAAGACCAGGTCATGCAGACTACACAGGTGCGCTGAGATACCGTGGATTCAACGATATTCGTGGCGGCGGACACTTCTCGGGCAGACTGACAGCACCGCTGTGCTTTGCGGGCGCTGTTGCACAGCAGATACTGGAAAAGCGTGGCATTTACATAGGTGCGCATATCTCTGAGATACACGGCATAACCGATAGATCCTTTGATCCGATAAATACTTCGAGACAGGATATCATTGAACTGAAGGACAAAGACTTTCCCGTTATCATCGACGTTCAGGGCAACGAGATGAAAAAGGAAATACTGCGTGCAAGAGAAGAACAGGACAGCGTCGGCGGCATCATCGAATGCATCGCCATAAATGTGCCTGCGGGCATCGGTTCGCCTATATTTGACGGTCTGGAGAATTCCATAGCACAGCTGATCTTCGGCATTCCCGCAGTGAAGGGACTGGAGTTCG
>CAMNMO010000008.1 GCA_946544695.1 uncultured Ruminococcus sp.
GCAGCAGCTCGCAGGCTGAAAGCTCGTCAAGCAAGGCTGAGGAGAGCAGCAGCTCGCAGGCTGAAAGCTCGTCAAGCAAGGCTGAGGAAAGCAGCAGCTCGCAGGCTGAGAGCTCGTCAAGTGAAGCTGATACAAGCTCCAAGCCCGAAAACAAGCCTTCCAATGACGGCGGCATCTACGGCGACCTGGAGATAGAGGTCGTTCCGAAGGGTGAGAAGTCCTCCAACAAGAAATTCAAGGACGACGGCTACGCTTACGCACAGCTGACAGATGAACAGATAAAGAATGCAAGAGGTGTTTACTACACCGTACTGACAAATGTAAGCACAGATGAAAAGAGCAAGTCATGGACACCCAAGCTGCTTTATGTTCCCGCTGAGGTGGACAAGGACGGCGTGGTCAAGATGGACCTCGACCCGATGTCCATAGGCGTTGTTACCGATAAGGAAGCTGAACCTATAAGCTGCCTGACAAAGTTCATGGGCAAGGGCACTTACCGCTCGTCAGGTACACTGTGCGCTGACGAACAGCTTTCCGACGAGAGAATGAACGTTACCATCGAATCGGTCGTTGACGACAAGGGCAACGCTTCCATAACAGGTATCTCTGCCGACAAGACCACTGAGGGCGGTGTTCCCGTGGCTTCAAAGGAGGATATCGACCTGAGCGAGTGGATGTCATTCTCCAGCTCATTCGTGGGCTTCAAACCTGATGACAAGCACCCCCGCACTCATTACAGCGAGCTTGAACAGAGTGAATTCGGCAGCGAGTTCATATCTGTCGGTGAAAGCTTTGATGTCAAAGCATTCAACCTCTCCGATATGCCCGCAGAGTATGCTATACAGATGAGCGTGTTCACCTACGACGGCAAGGAGTACTGCTCGCCAATCGGTGACTACGAGTTCAAGGATACCGCAGCTGAAAAGCTGAAAGAAGAAAAGATCGATAACGGCACACTGAAATTCGCCATTGCCGACGACCACGCAGAACTTGTAAGCTACGAAAGCAAGGACGCTGAGAAGGACGGCAAGATCGAGATACCCGAAAAGGTAGACGGCAAGAGCGTTACAGTTATACGCTCATATTCATTTGACGGCGCACAGCCCACCGAGATCGTATTCCCCGACAGTGTGGAAACAATGGGTATACTCAGCAAAACTTTGCAGACAAAGCTTACCGGCATAACTCTCTCCAAGAACCTGAAAGCTATCCCCGAGAGGGCATTCGGCAATGCATCTGCACTTGAAAGCATCACACTGCCCGACAGTCTTGAAAGCATCGGCAGCTTCGCTTTCAGCCACACAGCACTCAAGGAGATAAATATACCTAAGAATGTGACCGTCATAGACGCAGGTGCATTCTCCGACTGCGCTAAGCTTGAAAAGATGACAGTCGATAAGGACAACAAAACATACGCTGCTAAGGACAACGTGCTGTACACCGCCGACATGAAGAAGCTGGTATGCTTCCCCGGCAGAAGCAGGACCGAGTTCACCATACCCGAGGGCGTTGAGGAGATAGGACCTTACGCATTCGTGGGCAGCTACGAACCGGGCTTCTCCATCGGCACTGAGGAAGCAGCAGGCGAGGGTCTGACAAAGATAACCTTTGCCAAGTCTGTCAAGAAGATAAGCGACTTCGCTTTCCGTGACTGCCTCGGCTTCAAGGAGATAGTTCTCCCCGACAGCCTTGAATACATCGGCACAGGCGCATTCGGCGCAAGCTTCATGTATACAGCACAGGTAGAACTCACCGAACTGAAGATCGGTGAGAACGTGAAGCGTATACGTGGCTATGCATTCACAGGCTACACCGCAAAGAAGATCGCAGTTGATAAAAAGAACTCCTACTTCAAAACTGACGGAAAGAAACTCACAAGTATCGACGGTTCAGCTGAGATCGTTGTATTTGCAAAGTAATTTAACGTTCATAACACCCGCAGACTGATAAACGCCTGCGGGTGTTTTTTTGCGGTCTCACAGGCAGGGATATGTAAAAGCGCAGAAAATGTCCGCCTTTGCGCTTGACTTTTTCGATAATGTGTGCTATAATTCTTTCAACCGACGCAGCATGCGGTATAATTGATTTTTCCCGAAAACAGGCAAGTTTAGCGGGACAGTCAGACATTGTCATTCATTTGATATTTTCCAATATCTATTTTACATTTTCTATGATCGAAAGGAGTCACACAGATGAAAAGCTTTGATTTTTACAGCCCTACAAAGTTCGTATTCGGCAAAGGCAGAGAGAACGAGGTCGGGACTTATGTGAAAGAATTCGGCGGTACTAAGGTGCTGATACACTACGGCGGAGGTTCGGCAGTGCGCTCGGGACTTATCGACAAGGTAAAGAAGTCCCTCGATATACAGGATATCGGCTACTGCGAGCTGGGCGGCGTGCAGCCAAATCCCCGTGACACACTGGTATATGAGGGTATCGAACTTGCACGCAGAGAGAATATAGATCTCATACTGGCAGTGGGCGGAGGTTCTGTAATAGATTCTGCCAAAGCGATAGCTATGGGCGTGCCTTATGACGGAGATTTCTGGGATTTTTACAGCGGCAAGCGTGCGACCGAAGCGCTGCCCGTCGGTACGGTGCTGACTATCGCAGCCGCAGGCAGCGAAGGCTCGGGAGATTCGGTCATCACCAAAGTAGATGGTATGCTCAAACGTGGTGCAAGCTCAGATGTTATCCGTCCCAGATTTTCTGTGATGGATCCTGAGCTTACTCAGACTCTTCCTGCTTATCAGACAGCCTGCGGTGCCACCGACATCATGGCGCATGTATTTGAACGCTATTTTACAAACACAACAGAAGTCGAGGTCACTGACAGGCTTTGCGAAGCACTGCTGCTGACAATGATAAAGGAAACTCCCAGAGTTATCGAAGACCCCGACAATTATCAGGCAAGGGCTAATATCATGTGGGCAGGTACTGTGGCACACACCAACATCGTAGGTGTCGGCAGAGATCAGGACTGGAACAGCCACGGTATCGAACACGAGCTTTCTGCGCTTTATGACTGCGCACACGGTGCGGGACTTGCGGTGATAATGCCTGCCTGGATGGACTTCATCAGCGAACATCACGACGGAAATGTTATGCGCCTGTGCCAGATGGCCACAAGGGTATTCGGCTGCGAGATGGATTTTGAAGACCCGAAGGTGACAGCAAAGGAAGGCATACGCTGCTTCAGAAAGTTCCTGAGAAGCATAGGCATGCCCATCAATTTTGCAGAGCTTGGCGCTAAGGAAGAAGATATCCCCGCACTGGTAGAAAAATTTGGTCTGGGTGACGGCAGGACAGGCGGTTTTGTCAGCCTTTCAAGCGAGGACATCGCTGAGATATACCGCATCGCTGCAAAGGCTGAACTGTAAATATATAACGGCCAAAAGATCGGAAATACACTGAGATACTGCCTGACTTAAAGGAGTGAATGATAATGAAGATACTTTTCATAGGCGGCACAGGCACCATAAGCATGGCTATAACGAAGCGTCTTGTGAAGCAGGGACACGAACTTTATCTGCTTAATCGTGGCAGCAGGAATGCAGGTCTGCCCGACGGGATAAAGTACATCACCACAGATATAAACGATGAGGAAAAAACCGCAAAGCTGCTGGAGGGTCTGGAATTTGACTGCGTGGGCGAGTTCATAGGCTTCGTGCCTGAACAGCTTGAAAGGGACTACCGACTTTTCAAGGGAAAAACAAAGCAGTTTATCTACATAAGTTCGGCATCGGCTTATCAGAAACCGCCTGCGGGCTATGTCATCACAGAGGAAACTCCCCTTGAAAATCCCTACTGGGAATATTCACGCAACAAGAAAGCCTGCGAGGAATACCTGATGGAGCTGTATAAGAATGAGGGCTTCCCTGTTACCATAGTCAGACCTTCGCACACATACGATGAAAGAAGTGTGCCGCTGGGCGTTCACGGCAGCGGCGGAAGCTGGCAGGTGGTCAAAAGGATAAAGGAAGGCAAGCCTGTCATCATACACGGTGACGGTTCATCACTGTGGACAATAACCCACAACAGCGACTTCGCCAAAGCCTATACGGGTCTTATAGGCAACCCCAAAGCAATAGGCGAGGCATTCCATATAACCACAGATGAAAGTGTGAGCTGGAACGAGATATACGGCTACATCGCAGAAGCGCTGGGCGTTGAACTGAAGCCTTACTATGTGGCTTCGCAGACACTGGCTGACCTGAGCGACTACGACTTCGTTGGCAGCCTTATCGGTGACAAGTCAAACTCGGTGGTGTTCGACAATTCAAAGGTCAAGGCGCTGGTGCCTGATTTCAAGTGCACTGTCAGCGCAAGGGACGGCATTTACAGCACGGTGGAATATATTCTGGCACACCCCGAATATCAGCAGGATGACCCTGAATTTGATGCATGGTGCGACAAGGTGATCGCTGCGCTCGAAAAGATGAAGGAGAGTTTCAATGGTTGATGTTTATGGACGCTGGGCGCTGATAACGGGCGCTGCAAGGGGCATAGGCTATGGTGCGGCAAAGTTCATGGCTGAACGTGGCTGCAACCTGATACTTCACGGCAGAACAGCCGACCACTGCGACAAGGTGCTTGCAGAGGTCAGGAAAATGGGCGTGCAGGCTTATGCGGTGGGCGCTGAGTTCTCATCGCTGCCGCAGGTGGAAAGCATGCTGGCTGAGATAGACGCACTGGGCGTTGATGTGGATATCGTGCTGAACAATGCGGGCATGCAGATAGCTTACCGCACCGATCATCTGAATACACCGCCATCGGATTACGAAGAAAGTTTCAAGATAAACACCATCGCACCGATGATGATAGTATACCATTTTCTGCCGAAGATGGAAAAGCGTGGTTTCGGGCGGATCGTCAACACCACCAGCGGTATCAGGCTTGAACCCGAACAGGCAGGCTATTCTGCCAGCAAAGCGGCACTGGACAAGGTAACGATGGACCTTGCCGCAAAGTATGAGGGCACGGATATCTGCATAAACATCACCGACCCCGGCTGGTGCAGGACCGACCTGGGCGGGCAGCATGCACCGAACGCCCCCGAAAGCTCGCTTCCAGGCGTGGTGGTAGGTGCGTTCATCGACGACAAAAAGTCGGGCAGGAACCTGTCTGCGGGCAATTTCTACGGCATGACCCTTGAAGAAGCAGTCGCTAAGGCTGAAAACGGATTTCCCAGATACAGCGGTTCTGTGGCTTACCCAGTTGAATAAATACACAGCTGATGATAATTTTCGGGACACCTCTGCAATGAAGGCGCAGGGGTGTCCTTTTTATTTGGCTGTACAAAGTGTGGGCACGGAAATCAATTTTGACAAAACAAAGCTGTATTTTTGTGTATTCCCCCATGCGTTCACGCATTTGCCTTACGGCGGGGGGAATACACTCAACACCATATTTTACAGCCGTAATGCATGTTCAAACCTTTGTATTATGCAAAATTTGATTTCCGTGGAAGTGTGGGGCGGCGGTGTTGATTTTTTCTGAGATATGTGTTATAATAAAATGTAAAACATCACGTATCAATGCAATGCGAGGTCTTTTTATGAAACAGTATAAGATAGTAAGAGTAAAATTAAAAATGGAAGATATAGGTCTTGCCAATTATGAAAAGGTCGAAACTGTGATGAATGATATGGCAAAGGACGGCTGGGAGGTAGTGTGTACATCTCCGCAGCCCGGTATCAACACCAATTTTATGCTTGTGACTTTTTGCAGGGAGGACGAACAGTAAGACCCGATCTGAAATGACACGATAATGTTTGCATGAAAGGAGAGCTGCCTTATGAAAAAGCTCACCGCTGCTGTAATGGCAGCTGTACTGCTGCTGAGCGGCTGCACGATAGACCCGAAAACCACGCAGAACAAACAAAAGCCCGAAGCAAGAGAATATACCGACAGCGCAGCCGAAGTGGAATTTGCATCTGCCAAAATAAGCGATGACGGCAAAGTTCCCGAGTATGGCGGACCGCTTGTGTACAAGGATTTCAGCTACGGTGATACAAACTTTTTCCTGGAATATCCGCCGAATGAAAATTTTATCACGATGGTCTATTTTACGGGGTATGATGAGAACGGCGACTGGTCAGGCGGCGTGAACGGTCTTGCAAGAATGGAAGAAGGCGACACCAAGAAAAACATACTTGAAAAGTACGGTGCAGAAGAAACGCCGATGAGCTATCTGACCGACAAGCAGTGTATTCTGGAAAACCTGATTAACAATGAGCTGTTTCTTGCAAATTCATACCACTGCATATCTTACTGTGATAAATACTACCCCATAGAATGCGGGTCGCTGCCGTTTCAGCAGCGTGCTTCGATAAGGTTCTATTTTGACAGCTACGATGATGTGGCACTGGTCACATTCAACATCAATGATGACCTGATACTGTTAAGGCAGATAGATGAAGGCAGAACACTTTCCTATGAGGATTACGGCTTTGAACCTTATGACCCCGACGGTGAGACACTGATACCGAGGGTGATGCTCAAAGGCATGTCAGCATACGAACAGCTGCACACCGACCTTTCATACCCGGTGCTGAGATTCGCTGACGGCGTTATGAAGATACAGTGGTATGACTATGACGGCAGTGAGACAGAGGGCGAAGGTCTGCTGAAAAGCGGTACTGAACTGAAATATACGCTAAACGGCTGCAACATAGACCTTGAACTGCCCGAAGGCGGCAACAGCATGGATACTTACATAAGCTTCAACAAATATCTTGGCGCTTATGAACTGCATGACCCCTACTGGCGGGATAATTACGGCTGCACACTCATGCTGGGACAAGCAGTGCAGCAGGAAGACGTGGGATAAATGAAGAACAATGAATTCAAAAAGATGATGAACGACAACCGCAACGATATTGCCAAAGCTTCAAGGCTGGGGCTTGGGATAATACTGGGTGCGGTGATACTGATAGGCATCGTGTTTTACGGCATAGCCCCCAAAACACGAAAAAAGGAACCTGTAAGCACAGCGCCCGCACCCGAGTCAATGGCTGAACAGGTGGTCGATGAAAAACCTGCTGACAAGGAACCCACCATCGAGGAGGACGAGGTAAAGGAGATACCGCAGGGACATCTCTACCGTGTATCGGTGGATACGGGCGTTACCGACAAGGACGGCGGCTACATAGGCGCTGCCACCGAAGGCGAGCTGTTTTCATCTTATGATGTGCTTGACATTGCAGAGTTCGGCACAGGCAAACAGATAAGCGTCGATTACCTTTCGCAGAAGGGCTATATATCTGCCGATGACCTGACCGAAGTCATGACGGCGGTGGTGCTGCCCTCAGCGGGTGACAGCATAATGAAGGACGAGTACAACGGCACATACCCATGCAGCACGACTGACTGCGGACCTGTGGCAGCAGCCGCACTGGTCAACAGCGAAAAGCTGCGCAGCTGGGACAAAGCCGACCTGATAAGCGCAGAGGACGTACTGGAGACCGATGGAGATATCACCAAGCTGATAAACGCATATTCGGGCGGCGACCTGATTGCCGAAAAACTCAGCGATGTCAGCGAAAGTTCTATAAAGTCACAGATAGACAGCGGCAGAAGAGTGCTGCTGGCTGTAAGGTATTACAACGGCGTGGCTGATTTTGATTACAGCAATTACTACGGCATAACCTCAGAAACGAGCTATGTCGTGGTTTGCGGCTATGATGACAGCGATGAGGAAAACGGCATGGTGTTCTACTGCTGCGACCCCTTCTATGGTCAGGGCGGCAGAAGCCTTGCAACAGTCAGCGCCGAAACGCTGTGCACCTCTGCCGACCTGGTGGACAGCAAATACAAGGGCATGATAATACTGCACTGACAACTAACAAATATAAAAACAAGAAAGGTGTGCGCCGCAGATATTTCGGCGGCACCTTTTTTAACGCACAAAGACGCCCCGCAGCTTATGCACGCTGTGGGGCGGTCTTTGTGTAGTGGTTTTTAAGGTGGTTTCCAAGTATGAAAAATACTTACGTGAAAGCTATATATTATATCCTCTTGTCTTGCCCTGAAGCGGCGGACGGCAATTCAGCCGCCCCCTGCTTTCAAGGTAAACATGAAAGAGAATGAGACAAGCAAATCTCCATACCTGTCCGTGATGCGGCTCATGAACAGGTATCGGCATTTGCCGTATGCATTTTCTCTCCCCGCATAATGCGGGGAAAGTGCATATATTTATAGGGTGGTTTGTTTGGAGGTGTGTGTATGTTACTCGTATCTCAGAGCGTCGATGGGGTTCATCTTGGCTGCCTTGTTTGCAGGGTAAAGACCGAAGAACAGACCGAACGCCATAGATATCAGTACGCTTACAGCTATGGACGATACGCTCGCCTTGCCTGTTACGCCCATCAGTGATGCCAGACCCGAGCCTCCCAGCAGTCCAAGTCCTATGCCTATGGCACTGCCTATCAGACAGATTATTATGGACTCGATGAGGAACTGACCTCTGATATCATTGTTTGTGGCACCAAGTGCCTTTCTTGTACCTATCTCACGGGTGCGCTCAGTGATGGAAACTATCATTATGTTCATTACACCGATGCCGCCGACCAGCAGTGAGATAGCTGCTATCGCTGCAAGTATGCCCTTGTATACTCCAAGCTCCTGATTTATCATATCAAGCTCGGACTGCATTGTTTTGGTGAACACCTTAAAGGTGTCGTTATCTTCATATTCCTTTCCGAGAAATGCACCCATCTCGCTTTCAAGTGCGGGGATATCATCGGTGCTTTTTGCAATGGCGATGAAATAATCATAGTGCTCGTCATTGAAGTCAGTCTTGAGTCCTGCACGGTAGGGTACATAGCCTGTTGCGCTCGAAGCACCCATCAGCATACTTTCAAGTCCCTTTTCCTTCTTGGAATATACGCCGATAACTGTATAGTCTACCACACTTTTGCCAAGTGTGCCCTCGAATTCATTGCCGAGCGCTGCCTTAGCACTGCCGTAAATAGCTTCTGCGGTATCTTCGGGAAGAAGTATGACCTTCCTGCCCTTTTCGTATTCCTCGTTGCTTATACTTCTGCCTGCAACTATATCAAGTTCGCCCTGTACTGCCAGTGCACAGGGGTTGACTGCGTTGAGTGACAGGCTCTCGTCACCGCTCTTGACCTTGCCCAGTACAGTTGAAAGGGATATGCCCTCCAGCCTGTCGCCGAAGCGTGCCTGAACAGCATCAAATGTGGACCTGTCAAAACGGTCGGAATCATTTAACTGTCGTGCGCCTTCATCATAGTTGTCATAATCGTAGTCATTCTCCATGTCCTTCTGAATGACTTCAAAGGCTATCTGCTTTGACTGTGCACCGCCGAAGGTATCTATCATCGAGTTTTGCAGACCTTCGCCAAGCGTCATGATGGCTATTACCGATGCTATACCTATGACTATGCCAAGCATGGTCAGCAGCGAACGCATCTTGTTTGCAAGCAGCTCACTGAAGGCGAGTCTTATATTGTCCAGGAACATAAGCTGTACCCCTCCTTTCAGAAATGATGTTGCCGTCCATAAGGGTCAGCACTCTTTCTGTCTCCTCTGCCAGCTCGTTTGAGTGGGTTATGAGGACGATGGTTATGCCGTTCTCCTCGTGCAGCTTGTGGAAAAGGTCCATTATCATTCTGCCTGTCGAAGAATCCAGCGCACCTGTGGGCTCATCTGCCAGTATTATCGAAGGGTCATTCGCCAGCGCCCTTGCAATGGCAACACGCTGTTTCTGACCGCCCGAAAGTTCATCGGGGGTATGGCTTATCCTGTCTCCCATTCCCACCAGTTCAAGCAATTCTTTTGCTTTCTTCTTGCGTGCAAAAGGATTCAGCCTTGCGTACATCATGGGCAGCTCCACATTTTTGAGAGCTGTGTTTCTTGGTATCAGGTTGTAGGTCTGGAAAACGAAGCCTATCTGCCTGTTGCGTATGTGTGACAGTTCGTTGTCCGCAGCAGCGCAGATATCTGTACCGCTGAGAGAATAGCTGCCGAATGAGGGGCGGTCAAGCGCACCGATAATGTTCATCAGCGTACTTTTGCCCGAACCCGAAGCGCCTACTATCGATACGAACTCTCCTCTGTTGACCGTAAGGTCGATACCGTGAAGTATCTCCAGTTCGTTGGGAGTGCCTACGTAAAAGCGCTTGTATATATTTTTAAGATCTATTACTGCTTCATCTTTCATGTCAGCCCCTCCTCATCAATAGAAGGGAGCAGCGGAGTCATCTTCTGCTTCAGGCTGAATGATCTCCATGCCTTCCTTGACCTTTGCGCCGCTTATCTCAGTGTAGTAGTCAGTGGTCAGACCCTTTTCAACATAAACGTTCTCTATGTCAGTGCCCTCGCCCTGTACCTGAACATACCAACCGCTTTCGTCCTTGAGTATGCAATCATCGGGCACAGCCAGAACGTCCTTCTTTTCCTCGGTCACGATGACCAGCTTTGCGCTCATACCGATCCTGAGATCTTCTTCGCTGCCGTCGAATGTGGCTTCGATGGGATATTCTGTTGCAGAAACAGTACCGTCAGCACTTGCAGCAGCAGGTGCGGGTGTGGGGGAAACGAAGCTAAGCTTGCCGCTGAGTGTGTCTGCGCCTATCGCCTGAACAGTTATCTCAGCGTTCATATCCTGTGCTATCTTGAATATATCATACTGGTCAACAGATGCGCTGACCTTATAAGCCGAGTCGTCCTCGATAACAGCTATCTGTCCGCCGACATAGCTGTCGCCCTCGTTTATCGAAACATCGGTGATAACGCCGTCGCATTCAGCCTTTATCACGCATTTTTCGATATTCTCCTTGATATCGTCTATCTGCTGCTGAGGTGCGGTAAGGCTGTCATCGCCGTTGAGTTTTGCGGTATCCAGTGCGTCCTGACTCTGTGCGATAGCCTTGTCATATTCACGGTCGGTATCATTTTTTGCATCAGCTGCGGTCTCGGCAGCCTGCTTTGCCTGGTCTACCATTCTGTCAGCAGAACTCAGACCTGCGTAAAGCTCCTTTTCCTGCATCAATGCACTTGATGCTGCCTGAGAACATGCCAGTGCCTGGTCGTTCAGCGCCTTCAGAGCGTCCTGCGCATCGCTCAGCTGCACAGCGAGATCTTCATAAGCTGCCTGTGCATCGTCACGGACCTTCTTTGCTGCGTCCAGTTCATCTGTGGTAACGCCGTCAGTCAGTGCCAGCCTGTCGAAATCTGCGCTTGCGTTATCAGCAGCCTTTTTAGCTTCCTTAACGGCAGTTTTCAGTTCCTCAACAGGTGCTGCGGCTTCTGCGGCAGCCTGTGCTGCATCTGCTGCTGTCTGTTCGGCTGCTGCACGGTCATCGACCGCCTTGTTGTATGTATCGTAGGCGTTGGTCTGGTCGTCTACCGCCTTGTCGTATTCACTCTGCGCTGCGTCCACTCCCCTGCTGCCTCTTTCGGACTTTGTGCCCTTATCAGCAACAGTGTCATCGTAGCCACGCTGTGCAGCTTTCAGGTTTATATCGTTTATTGCCTTTGCATTTTCAAGAGCCTTCTCAGCAGTTGCAAGCTGTGCCTGAAGGTCGGTGTCATCAAGTTCAGCTATCACATCGCCCTTTTTGACCCTGTCGCCCTTCTTTACTTTTACAGACTTTACCTTAACGCCTGTAACATCGCCTGTCACTATCGCAGTGTCTGCACTTTCAACAGTACCCGATACTGTTACCTTCTGTTTCAGGTCTGTCTTTTCTACCGTGATGGTATTGTTTTTTTCTTCACCTGCTGCTTTTTCAGCGTTATTGCTCATTGCCGAACCATACAGCGCCACGCCGCCTACCACTGCAACTACACCAACTGTTGTAAGTGCGATCATCTTCTTTTTGCTTTTCTTTTTCTGCTGTGGACCTTTCATTTTTATCGCTCCTTCATGCTGTGGTCTCAAACATATCTTTACTATGGTTTTATTATAATACACTATCCTGAAATCTTTCTTTAAGCAACCTTAACATTCATTAAGATTCACCTTAAATTAAATAAAGAAAAGCGGTAATTTCAGGAGACCGCTCTGCGATATCCCCCTAAAAACGCAGTTTTGCAATAAAAAACAGCAAAGCTGTATTTTATCGCCCTGCTGTTTTATCCATATTCAATTATCGCTGCTGTTAATTATGAACGCAAGGTAGTCAATACAGTCGATGCACCTTTCCTTTTCGTGCACCTCATCGAGTAACTCACGCCTGTATGCTGCCAGCAGCTTTCTGCATTTGTTTTTGTTGTCAAAGCATTTTTCAAACTCAGCTATCTTCTCATCATCGCACCCTGCTTCTATCAGATTCTTTCTGACTATATCATCCATAGTTATCCTCCGTTCGCCAATTTATAATACGGTCGATGACACACGTACCAAACAGCTTTATCTCAGCGTGATGACCATTTATATATAGTAAACGACATTAGATTTTCGACATAAACTGCTTACAGCTGCCGTCGTCTTGGTTGCTGTGAGCAGGATATGTCAGAAAATCTTTGTCGTTTAATATAATTACGGACTTTCCTTGCTATGTACATTATAGCACCACAAGGAGCAAATTACAAATACTTATATCAAATACAGTGTGATGCTTTGACGCTATACAAAAAACAGCCCGCCTGTTCCTTTGAACAGACGGACTGAATAATATCCTGCCTTACGGCTTACTTATTTTTTTTACGCTTTTTCAGCACGCATATAGCAGCGCCCAGCATCACTATCTCTAAACCTGCAAGGGTCTTGCGGCCTGTGCTTGGGTTAGAGGTCGTGGTCGTGGTAGACTTGCTCTCATTCTTGCTGCTGTCAGACTTACTGCTTTCAGCTGCGGAAGAATCAGTCTCCTCCTGCTTGGAAGAATCGCCGGTCTCCTCCTTAGCGGAACTGTCGTTCTCGCTGCGCTTGCTGCCTTCATCAGTCTTTCCGCTGTCATTTTCAGACTTGGAAGAACTGTCGCCTGTGGTGGTCTTGTCATTGTCCTTATCACCGTTGTCTGGCTTACCCTTTGAATCGTCGTTGGTGACATCGGGCTTGCTGCTGTTGTCCTCGGGCTTGGTGGGTTCTTCATCTTTGCCCTTGTCCTCATCATCAGGCTTGCTCTCGTCCTTTTCATCGTGCTTGCTGTCGTCATTATCCTCTTCTTCGGTGTAGTAATTGACAAACTCGATATCTTCGCATTCAATACCGTCAACAGTTATCTTTCTGCTGAAGTTCTTCATGCCGTCCTTAACGGTGACAAGCATAAGCTCACCGCCAATGTCGGTAACAGTATCGGTAACAGTATAAACTCTGCTGTCATATTTGCAGTTCTCAGCGTCGCCTGCTATCTCTCTGACCTCGTAAACATATACGCCAGGTTCGGTGTATGTCCACCTATCAGAAACAGACCAGCCGTCGCCTGTTACAGTCACCTTATTGTTCTCGGGCAGAGGTGCACCGTCCTTAGCTGTTATCTCGAAGGTGTATGTCTCGTCCTCCTCAGGAGTTGCGCCTTCTATCACCTTGATAACATCGATATCTGTATCCAACGGTCTGGGTGCATAGGTATTGACAAATACCAGCTCTCTTGAATCATTGCCGTTAACTGTCAGCTTATAGGATGCGTCAAGCTTGCCGCCCAGATCCTTAACGGTAACAGTCAGCCTGTAAACGGTGGTGTCCTTTTCGTAGCCTATATAGCTGTCATCAAGATCTCTCTCGAAGATATCATAATTGTAAGTACCCACCTTGTTGTAGGTTATCTTACCAAATGCGGTAGCCTTGCCCTCACCTGTTACAGTAGCAGTGCTGTTCTCGGGCATGGGGTTCGACTCGTCCTCAGCTGAGGTTATCTCGAAGGTGAATACCTTGTCCTCATCGTCGGGAACATCGCCTTCTATCTTCTTGACTGCCACGGGAACTTCAAGCTCGCAGCTGCCTGCATCGTAATCATTTACGAATACCAGGTCATCTACCTGTTCACCGTTCTTTGTCATGACATAAGAAGCCTCCAGCTGACCGTCCTTGTCAACGACAGTGACTGTGATGACGTAAACAGATGCATCATGGCCATAGCCTGCGTAAGTGTCATCAAGCAGATGCTCGAACACCTCGTATGTGTAAGTGCCTGCCTCATCGAATGTGATCTTGCCGAATGCCGAAGCTGTACCTGCGCCTGTTACGGAAGCAGTTGCGGGGTCGGGCATAGGCAGGTCGGCAGAAGAAGTATCCTCTGCATCGGTAGAAACGTCCTCAGCGCCTGTTATCTCAAATACGAACTCCTTGTCCTCGGTATCAGCGGTATCACCGTTGATCTCCTTGACTGCAACAGGAAGTTCAAGCTCTGTTGACAGGGGGTGGTAATCGTTTATGAAACTCAGTTCATAAGCGGGCTCGCCGTTCTTGGTGAGCTCATGATCCGCTTCGAGCTTACCGTTGTTATCGGTAACAGTTACAGTCAGGTCATATACCGACTTGTCTCTGGTGTAGCCTGTATGAGTGTCATCAAGCTCACGCTCAAAAATAGTGTAGTTATAAGTTCCAACATCAGTGTAAACTATCTTGCCGAAAGGTTCGGCATTGCCGCTGCCTGTAACGGTAACTACGGGTGACTCGGGCATGGGGATATCCTCGCTCTCGTCCTCATCACTTGTCAGCTCAAAGGTGAACACCTTTTCGTCATTGCCGTTCAGGTCGCCCTTTACTTCCTTGACTGCCACAGGTACTTCTATCTCTGTGGAGGTGGGAGTATATGTGTTTACGAATCTCAGTTCCTCTGCGGGTTCGCCGTTCTTGGTCAGGCTGCTGACTGCCTTGAGTCTGCCTGCGTTATCGGTAACTGTTACAGTGAAGCTGTAAACAGCATCGTCCTTGCCGTAGCCCTCGCTGTCATCAGGAAGATCCATCTCGCTGATAACATACTCATAGACACCTGGCTCGGTGAAGCTTATCCTGCCGAAGCTGCTTGCCTTGCCATCGCCCTTTACCTGTGCAATATTATTGGAAGGTTCGGGACCTTTGTTGATGGACGTCATCTCAAAGCTGAATACCTTGTCAGCATTGCCGTGAGTGTCGCCCTTTATCTCCTTGATGACCACAGGGGCAGAAATGCCTGTGGGTATGGGAGTATAGTCGTTTACGAATGTTGCAGCACTTACAGTGGTGCCGTCCTGATCCTTCAGCTCGCCCGAAGCTTCCAGCTGACCGTCGTTGTCCACTACCTTTACAGTGTATGTGAACTCGGAGTTGTCCTTGCTGTAACCTGCGTAGCCGGGGTCAAGATCATCTTCTGTGATAGTATAAACATAAGTGCCTGCCTTAGTGTAGCTCATCTCACCGAAGGAAGCCTTGCCTGCACCCTTGACGGTAACAGTGTTCTTCTCGGGCAGAGGTGCGCCGTTCACTGCGGACAGTGTGAAGCTGAACTCCTTGTCGTCCAGTCTCTGCTGACCTGTGAATGTCTTTACAGCATCAGGGAATGCCAGCGTCTCACTGGGGTTGGGAGTATAGGTGTTGATGAAATCAGCAGAATCTGTTTCAACAGCTTCTGTTCCGATGATGTTATCATTTTCATCGACCTCAGACCTCACCATTTCCTTAACAGCTTTCAGCTTGCCGTTAACATCGGTCACTGTAACTTTCAGTGAGTATACATGTCTGTCGTAGGTATAGCCTGTATCGCCGCCTGCAACGACTTCCACGATGTTATAAACGTACTCGCCTGCTGTTTCAAAATTGACCTTGCCGAAGCTTGCCTTGCCCTCACCCGTGATGGTAACAATGGTTTTCTCGGGTGCGGGGACAGTTGCAGTGGTGCTTCCCGCAGGATAGAGAGCAAATGTGAACTCCTTCTCCTCAGGTCTTTCGTCACCCTCTATCTTCTTGATGACAGTGGGTATCTCCACATCAACAGGAACAGGGGTGTAGTCATTGTTGAACTCGATCTTGTCAACGGTTATGGCAGACTCTGCGGTCTTGCCTTCGTCATCGCTGACTCTCTCGATAGTCTTCTTCACCTTGAGCGAAACGTCGTTGTCATACTGTACGTCCTTGCGCTCGTCGGTAACTTCGTAAGTAACAAGGTACTTGGCCTTGCTGTAAGTAACGCCTGTCTTGCTGCCAGCCTTCTCAGTTATCTCATACTGATAAGTGCCTGGTTCTGTGAACATAAGTATGCCGTTATCATCTGCAACAGCAGTGCCGCTGTTATCAAGACTCAGCTTTATCTCGCTGATGACATCGCCCCACTTGCCGTCCTCATAAGAACGAGGTGCGGGTGTCTGTCCGACAGGCTTGAAATTGAAGGTACAGGTCTCACTGAAATTATCGGGCAGTTCGGTGCCTGTATACTTCTTGGTTATTGCGGGTACCTCCTCGGTAACTGATTTCAGACCGATGGTAACAACGTTTGCAATGGTGGTATCCTTAGACCATGAAGTTGTGCCTGTTTTCTTCTCGCAGTAATAAGCGGGTGCATTGTAAGCAAGTACCTGCTTGTTGCCGTTGCTGTCAAGCTTGCCTTCTATCTGGTAGGGGTGGATAGTCTCGGGTGCCTTCATTTTCAGGTAAACGCTTACCGATTTAGGCATCATCTCGCTGTCACCGAATTCAACGTCTTCACCGATGCTGAATGCTATGGTCTTAACATTCTTCCAGTCTGTGTAACTGTCAGGATCGACCTGCTGCCAGCCGTTAGCTGCTGTCAGGTCAGTGGGCTGAAGTCCTTCATAACCCGCAGCGTAGTTGGTAGCTATCTCCTCATCGGTATAATAGTGGCTTGTGTTGACATAGACCTTGATCTTATCAAAGCCTGCGTCCTCAGCTTCTTTAATATCTACGCCGTAAAGCTCGCCCTTCCAGTAAGGCAGACCATCATACTTGCTCTCGTTGTAAGCTTCCTCGATGGAGTCAAATATAACAACGTTCTTTGCGTTGCCCTTATTGGTAAAGAACTGCAGCTTGTAGGTGTAGTTGTGACCTGCGTAGGTCTGTGTGAAATCCTTGAAATAGGTATCAAAGTCATCAGCCTTGATCTTCTTGAAGATCTGCGTAGCCGAATATACCATTGTCACGGTATTTGAGCAGTCTGCTGCAACAACAGTAGTTGACTTGGTGTCATTGTCGCCGTCAACATCGTTGAATACGTTGTTGCCATCTCTGTCCTTGATGTCGCTGTAAACAGCACCGTCATCGGGCAGTGCCATTTCACCGTTCAGCTTAACGGGCTTGCCGTTATCGTCTATGAACTGAGCTTCCACATAGTTATCCAGTGTTGAGCTTCTCAGATCGGCGTACTCAGCACGGGTGGTGATATTTACAACTGATGCCAGCGCATAGCAGATATCACTGTGCTCACCCATTCTGACTATGGGGTAGTCGGGATACTTAACGGTTATATCCACCATCTGACGGAGAGTGCCCTTATAATTGTCGGTAACTGTGTAAGTTATTTCGGGTTCCTCAGTCATTATGGGGTGTATGTGTCCGCTGTACTGATACCACATCTTATCCCAGTTATACTCTTTGGGATCATCCCGAAGATAGGTCGAGGCGGTGCATTCAGGTTTAGCAGACACAAAGCTCATGCCAACAGGCAGAAGCTCGTGGAATACTACTTCCTTGCCGCCCTTGACAACACCCAGATCTATAAGCTGAGCCAGGTCTTCTTCACTGGCAGCCTGACCTGTCATTGCGACAAGCTTGTAGTAACCGTTGATACGGTTATCCTGTTCTCTGACAGTACCGGTCTTTGCAGAGCCGCAGATAGGCTGTATACCTGTGAGCCTGTTGCTTGCAGAAAGACGGGTAGCTATCTTCTTGGAGTCCGCAGTATTCTCGTGACCTTCATAGTTTTCAGCATCGAACTGCATCAGGTCTTCCTTGACCCAGTTGTTGGAGGCGTAGATGGTACGGCCGTCAGTGGGGTTCTCCCAGACGCCCTTGCCGTTATAGCCCATCTGACCGTCCCAGTTAAAGAGCTGGAAATTCTCAAGGTTGATCCTTTCCATATTATCCAGAACACTCTTGACGGTGGTGCCTGTGCCCTTGAGCACACCGGTGACCTTAGAATCCAGTCTGATATCACCGTTAGCGCCCTTATAGACGAACTTTATCCTGTAAACATTGTTTTTCGTAAACTTAAAGACAGTTTCGCCGTTCTCATCAGCATATACCGTGCTGCTGGAACCGTTTGGCAGTGATACTAACTGGTCGAGCTGCCATACATCGGGCTTGTCTTCGGTCATAACATAGACCTCAACAGGCTCTCTGTCAGCTATGGGTCTGTAAGTGTATTCACCCACATCATTGTTCAGCTTTACAGATGTAACGTCCTTGTGGACGACCTCCATCGTAAAGGTCTTGAAATGGAAATCATCGGGCTGCAGACGAGCGCATGTTTTGCCGTCATCACCCAGACCATTCACGTAAAGCAGGTCATCAACGACTTCCATCCAGTAGGGACCGTCCTTGTACTGAAAATCATCGAGCACGCCATACTTATAGGTCTTGCCTATACCTGCGATGCTGTAAGTAAATGTAGCGTCCTTGCCTGCACGCAGCAGGTCCAGTGCGCCCGAAGGATCGGGGCTGGATTTTTTCTCAACGCTCCAGATATCGCCGTGATAGATAGCGCCCATTTTCTGCCATACAGAAATACACTTATCGTCCTTGGAAGTGACATCTTCCTCGTCACCGTCAATACCAACGTAGGTGACAGTTGCGTTATTGACCAGATCGGGGTTTTCGCCTTCGGGATCGGGATTTTCCGCCACAGACTTGGGATATCTTACCAGACAAAGGAAATTCTTTGCAGTGCTGCCGTTATATACCCACTCACCTGCATGCTCGCCCTCAGTCTCCTTATCGAGCGGAGTGCAGTCCTTGTAGGTGAAACGGTATGACATAGCAACGACTTCGCCGCCTTCGGGCTGATCGTTGAAGTAGATCTTTGCCTTCTGGTTAGCGTCAACATCGCAGTTCAGGCGATAGCCGACATAGTCATATTCTTTGCAAAGCTCCTTGAATGCAGCTTCGTCGATGCCGTACTTACTGGTGAGCTTGTATCTTTCCTCAAGCATATCGTCCCACCTGTAATAGCAGCCCTGATCGATGCCGTAATCCTCGGTGTACTTGGTCAACCTTGCATTTCTGACATGTGTACGGAAAGTGGCTGTGATCTTGTCGGGTGAACGATCTTCGCCTGTCACAGTATCGGTAATGGTTATGCCGAAATCCTGTGAACCGTTATCCTTTACCGTGTAAGCAGTGACGATATAGCTGAGGTCAAGCTCCAGCTGAAGTGCAGATGACGTCTTGTTAGTCAGGACGATAACGCCCCTGTCACCGCTCAGTCTTGAATTATCTTCCACCAGTTTGAGCATGGAAGACTCACTGTTGATCTGGTTGAGGAAACTGGACTTATTGGTAAGGTTGAAATCACCGCCGTCACGATCTTTGAAACCGTGATAGGGTATCTCTATCCTCAACTGACCTTCCTCATACTTTTTGTTAAGACTTATACGAAGTCTTACATCGACCTGCTGATTGTTACCCGGAATGGTATAATCCGCAGTTTTTCCCTCATCGGTGATACTTATATTCTCACTCGGTTCATTGAGGAACAGCAGCTCGATGTTCTCGGGATATTCTGCTCCTTCTGCAAATGCAGCAGGGCAGGACCCGAGCAGCACAGAAAACAGACACACCAGCGACATGATCGTTGCCAGCACCCTGTATTCCAGCCGATGAGTGCTTTTCATTAAAGCATTCCCCCTTTTATAATTCTGCCGCCTTTATGCCTGCACCGCCGACAATCGGTGCTGCACAAAGGATATCAGACAACGCACAGCCCCCGCTGATCCAGACCTCACAGACTGTATACACAGTTATATGGGCAGGCGGGAATGTTGTGTTTGCTGATATAAAAACATTATGGCTATATTTTAGCCATATATATTAATATGTTACCATATACAACAGTTATTTGTCAACTATTATTCATAAAGTTAAAACATTTTCGTCATTTACAGCAAAACTATCAGGCTAAATATTAAGAATTACCATCATATTAACATATATATAGTTAACATTCAAAAGATCGCAGCAAAAAAAAGCGAACGCCCGAAAGCGTTCGCTTTGATGTACTTTAGTTATTGACTGAGAGTATAAGGATTATTCCTCAACCTTCTTGTCAGCCTCAGCAGCTGCGTCAGCATCGTCAGCAGTTGCATCATCGGAAGCGTCCTCAGCATCGGTAGTCTCAGCGTCGGTAGTCTCCTCGTCAGTGGTCTCTGCATCGGTAGTCTCAGCGTCAGTGGTCTCCTCGTCAGTGGTCTCCTCATCGGTGGTCTCCTCATCAGTAGGAGTCTCATCGGTAGTGGTCTCATCATCAGTAGGAACTTCCTCATCATCGGTAGGAGTTACGTCAGGCAGCTCTTCCTCGCTCTTGATGTACTTAGCCAGGATGGAGATGTCGGTAACGTCGATTCTGCCGCTAGCGTCCATATCAGCTCTGGTTCTCTCGTCATCAGTCAGAGCCTGCTTGCTCTTAACGTGAGCAACGATCTTGATCAGGTCGGTAACGTCGATTCTGCCATCAGCGTTAACGTCGCCCAGTCTGTACTGACCATCGGTAGTCTCTGCATCAGTGGTCTTACCATCATCACCAAGATTAGTGTTCTCGTCATCAGTAGTCTCAGCGTCGGAAGTCTCCTCGTCAGTGGTCTCTGCATCGGTAGTCTCACCGTCAGTGGTCTCTTCGTCAGTAGTAGCCTCGTCGTCAGTCTTCTCGTCCTCATCAGGAGTCTTGTCGTCGGTCTTCTCGTCGTCGGTCTTCTCGTCCTCATCAGGAGTCTTGTCGTCTGCCTCAGGCTCGGGATACTCAGTGTCATAAGTCAGAGTGATGCCGGTGATGTCAACAACATCGCCTGCGCCCCACCACCAACCGAACTGCATCAGTCCGTCACTTGAGAAGTCCTGCTTGCCCTCAGTATCTGCTTTGTCCTGATAATATGCAGGCAAATCAATGGTAACAGTCATTACATTACCGTCAACAACAGTAGTGTCTTCAACCTCGAAACCAAAATCTACCTGATACCAATCTTCATTGTCGTAACCCAGACCAAAAGCTCCGCCGCCGCCTGTCCAGCCAGCGTCATCGGGTATAGTTGCAGTAAAGGTTACCTGAGAGAGATAACCCTCGCCAAGATCTTCATACAGATCCTCATAAGGAATCTGCACCATCTTGGTAGCATCGCTGCTGGCATCCAGATGGATATCATCCAGAGTCAGAGTCTGTGAATCTGCGCTTGCGGGTACCATAGCTACCATAGAGGCAGCCAGTGCTGCAGCTACTGCTGCTGCGATTAACTTTGAATTCTTCATCTCAAATTCCTCCAATTCTTTTTCTCAGAATCTTAAATAGACCTTCCTTGTCTATTTCCATTTAACATTCTACATCATAAAGTCGTTTTTGTCAACCCTTTCACGTGATTATTCATCGTTTTACCGTAAAGTTACAAAAATCATCGCTCTATTTTTATCATTATTACCTAATAATTCTTTCCAAAGTGCCTGTTTACGGCTCCATCTAATCATTTTGACTTAATTATCGGACTTCTTTTTCTTCGGTATCATGCTTGAAAGCCTTGACAATGATGCCTGTGCCTGCATGAAAAGGTCATGCGCTTCAAGCTCGATATCCTCACGGCTGACTATCTCATGGTGTTCCTCGGGCTTGGGTTCAGGCTTGTTTTTGCCGATTATATCCCCAAGATCAATGGTAAGAATATCGCTCAGCTCGTCACGCTCGTCCTCTGACGGTGCTTCGAGCATCTCCATCACATTGACAGTCTCACTTACCGCATCATGCCTTGTCAGCGCCGCAAGCTCCTCAAAATCCAGGAAAGGCTTTATTCCCACGATGGAAACATTATCGGTGCTGCCGTTGAGAATGGCAAGCTTTGCCAGTGCAGCCAGCTTTTCGGATATGGGCAGGTCCATCGAGAGACCCACCTCGAACTCGTTCTCGCTGAGGTAGTCCGACACGCCGTCACTGGTGATTATTATCATGTCGTCGGGTTCTGTGCCGAACTCGGTCACAAGCGGTGTCTGGTCTATCTGCGGCTCACAGTGCGGACTTCCTATCGCCGACACTATCCCGCTGCGGTGCTCGGGGTCAAGCTCCTCTGCACTGTCTATCTCACCTTTATTATACATGAACTGCCCGTAGCTCTGGTCGGTGGTCAGCTGGCGTATGGTACCATTGACAAAGCGGTACAGCCTGCTGTCCCCCACATTGACGCACAGTCCCCTGCCCTCCTCGTCAACTGCAAAGGCGCAAAGGGTGGTCTGCATATTTTCGACCCAGCGTTCACGGGAGCTTTTCTTCCTTATTTTACCATGGATATCCAGCAATACCTTTTTAAGATCGCAGGCAGCAGTGTATTCTACCTCAGAAAGCAGCCGCAGGCATGTACGTGAAGCGAGCTCGCCCGCTTTTTCCCCGCCAACGCCGTCACAGACCCCTGTGATGAACGGTGCATCGCTGACCGCTTCACAGAAGCCCTTAGTAACCACTTCTTTTCCGACCAGCACAGCATCTTCATTCTTTTCT
Organism: uncultured Ruminococcus sp.; assembly: GCA_946544695.1. Classification (GTDB taxonomy): domain Bacteria; phylum Bacillota; class Clostridia; order Oscillospirales; family Ruminococcaceae; genus Hominimerdicola. The sequence continues at coordinate 22,587 of CAMNMO010000008.1, forward strand.
CTGCCGCCCGTATCGGTATATCCATA
>CAMNMO010000009.1 GCA_946544695.1 uncultured Ruminococcus sp.
CAGTTCCTCAACAGTGCGCGTATGCCCCGTCACCGCAGGCAGACCCATCGTCTGCCTCAGCTGTGAGTAGCCCAGCTGTGCGCCGTGTGCCGTCCAGTGGTGGTCGGTGCGGTAATAGCAGTCCTCCGCCTCAGCTTTAAGGGCTTCGGCAGGGAACGCAAGTTTTATCCTGTCCGATAGCATCTGCTTTATCCGCTCCACAGTTGCCATCTGGTCGCCGCATATGTTTGCAGAGGGCAGATGATCCCGCAAAACGCAGGAAGCATTCGGCACCAGCAGAAAGCTGACAGGTATGCCCTCATCAAGCGACTCCGCAAAGCTGTTAAGACAGCCGATGTTCGTATCCACCTGCGCGGTGTTCTCACTGTAATTCTGTATATAGAAACCGTTCTTCGCGAAGTACACACCGTTCAGATAATTCTTTCCCAGCAGTCGGTCAGCCCCCGTCTTAAGGGTCACCAGATCGTCTTTCATGAATATCTGGTCGGACATATACTGTTCGATATCGCCCGTGAATTCGCCGTCCTTCAGCCTTTTGCCCGAAAACTCAGGAGTCTGCTGAAGTGTGCGGTTCTCCATCTCGGAAAACTGACGGTCGGGGCTTATGAGTCCTGCCAGCGAAAACCCGAATACCAGCGCCAGAAATGCTGCCGATGTTATTATATGTCCTGTTTTGGGCAGTGTGCGGTTCTTCTGTTTTTTCTTTGACATTCTATACCTCACCACCGTGCAGCTTCAGATAGGTCTTTAAGACTATCATCTGCGATTTTGCATCGGGCAGCTTGTTTTCCATTACCATTTTGTAGGCTTCTTTAAGGGGCATTTTCTTGACATCGAGGAACTCGCCCTCATCTAAATGCTGTTCACCGAAGTGAAGTCCCCTTGCAAGGAAAAGGTGTATTATCTCGGTATCATAAGCTACTGTGGGGTACAGGCAGCCCAGATATTCAAAGCTGTCAGCGGTCGCACCCACCTCTTCCTTGAGTTCACGCCTGCCGCACTGTTCGGGGTCCTCGCCGAATTCCAGCTTGCCTGCGGGAACTTCTGTAAGTGCGGTGCTGAAAGGGTAGCGGAACTGTTCCACCATATAGATGTTCTCGTCCTCGTCCAGTGCAGCCACGCACACACCGCCCGGGTGCTTTATGAACTCACGGATAGTTTTTACGCCGTTTTCCAACTCTACCTCATCACGGTAAAGCTTTACAACAACGCCGTCGAACAGCTGCTGTGATGACAGCGTTTTTTCTTTCATATACATAACTTACCTCCGTTTATTCCTCGGTCTCGTTATCGCTTTTCTTTTCTGCGGACTTCTTATTGCCCGCAGCTTTGACAGTCTCCTTATCGAAGAACTTAAAGTATATCATATAGACTGCAAATCCCACAAAGCCTGCGACAGTCAGTGCTATGCCCTTTGTCTGTCCGTCAGCGGAGTAGGTGAACTTTATCTCGCTGTCGCCTGCGGGCACAGGTACTGCCATCATGCCGTAGTTTACCTTTTCCACCTCAGTCTCCACGCCGTTGACCGTTGCAGACCAGCCCTTCTCGAAGGGTATGCTGAAATATACCAGTCGGGGTTCTTCCAGGTTTATCTTGCCTGTGAAGCCGTGTGTGTCATGGCGGAAGTAGTAGCAGCTTTCAGCTTTGCGTTCAGCGCAGTTCTGCTGATAAGCCTCGTATGTCAGGTCCTCGTCAGTGAAGTTGTAGTAGTCCAGATAATCAGAATAGGTAGCTGCCTGATTGTCGGTGAGTACCAGTGCCTTTGTCAGCATAACGGTCTTGTCGAAGTCCTCAGCGTCCTTGATGGAAGCATCATCCGTATAGTATTCAAAGGCGAAGCCCATCGGTATATAGTTCTCATTCTCGTAGATGTTGAAGCCGTTCATGGTATCCAGGTAGGTGAAGCCCTGAAGCTTTGAAACTGTCTCGGGCTTGGTGTTTTCCTCCTTGCCCGATATTTGATCTGCGGGCATCTCATTGAAGTAATACCTTACCGAATTGAGTGCACGCAGCGGGTAGAATTCGGGTTCGATACGTGTGGCAACATCACGCTGCTGACCTATCTCGGCATAGAAATCCATGATGGAGGGGTCAACGCAGCTGTGGAAGCATCTCATTGAGGGCAGATCCCAGTACATTACCCAGTTGTCGATACTGTCGGAAACGTCTATGCGGTAGAAGTCGCTGTCCTCGCCGCCGTAGCTGAATTCGGCATCAAGTTTGGCAGCATCTATCTCCTTCTTGCCGTTGATCGCACGGGCGATATAGTCAGCATTGTCGCTGCCCTGCTTTGCGCCGTACCATATCTCCGAGGTATTGCAGATAACACAGGCAGCAACAGTCATTATCAGTGCTGTTCTGTGGAAATTTCCCTTCTTCTTTGCTATGAAGTATATCAGTGCACCCAGTGCGATTATCATGGCGAGGGTAACACCGACCTGTATATAGTAGAGTTCGGGGTACTGTGCCAGCTTGCCGTAAACTATCTCCTGTCCCTCATATCTGGGCAGCAGACCTACCGCAAGGAAGCCCACGCCTGCAACGGCAGTGGGGATATAGCCCTTTTTCAGAAGTTTGTGATCCTCCTCCAGCAGCTTTGCTGTCATCAGTGCGAATATCAGTATGGGGTGGTAGTACCATCTTGCATAGTATGATGCGTTGAACAGCATGAAAGCGGAGTTCAGCACAGGCACACAAGCCATGATGACGAACACGATGACCGACCAGCAAAGCCAGTCACGCTTTTTGCGGGTGCGCATATATGCTATTACGCCGCACATGGAGAACAGGGGCAGGTAGCCTGCCAGTGAAGCCCATCTTGCGCTGTCCACATCGAAGATGTTGATGCGGGCGGGCATATCAGAAAGTGTGAAGAACGCCTGGAATATCCTGGCGATACGTGCCTTGTCGTTATAGAGGATATAGTCAAGACCTATCATGCGCTCGTTTACACGGTAGTTGTTCATTACCATCAGCACTGAGGGCAGCAGTATGATACAGGACATTGCCAGACCTATCACAGCCTCGATACCCAGAGAGATGAACTTCTTGAAGTCTATCTTGAAGTCCTTGTCGATACATCTGAGGAAGAAGTATATGACAGTGAACACCACTGCGCTGACAAAGAAGAAGTAGCTTATGCATGCTGTGAGTGCCACTGCCAGTGCGAAAGGTCCACGCTTTTTGTCCTGCACCAGCATTTCAAACGCCAGCAGCAGCAGCGGGAAGAAAGCTGTTGCATCATGGAAGTGGTTGAAGAACACGTTATAGGTCTGGAAACCCGAGAACGCATAAAGCAGACCGCCTATGGCAGCGCAGTCCTTATTCTTTATGAAACGGCGCAGGTAGGCGTAGGCGCACATCGCCGCAACGCTTGTTTTCAGTGCCAGCAGCCAGGGCATCATGTATAATGTCGAACCCTCGGGGAACAGTGTGGTCAGCCAGAAAAACGGCGAGCCCAGCAGGTAGAACGAATATGTGCTGACGAAGCCCGAACCCAGGTCGGTGCCCCAGTCCCAGCCGAGATTGCCCTCCCTGACCATCTGGTGTGCATGTTTATAGAACATGAGCTGCTGCGAATTGAAGTCGCCGTAATACATGAAGATACCGTGATTCTGCACCATTGACGGCACAAATGCTATCATCATGCCGATAAATGACACGATGAAAAGCAGCAGATACCTTTCCTTTCCCTTGCCCTCGGGGGGGCTCAGCTTGCTTTTGAACATCTGCGATTATTCCTTTCTTTTGAAAAATAATTATTGTATTGCATACATAGATTATTATATCACAAACAGGCAGTCAATGCAAGTAAGGTCATCTGCGGTTTATGATATTTTGGTTAACAAATAATCAAATAAATATTAAAACGGACTTTGCTGTCAGCCTTCAAAAAAAGCTCCCCCGAAAGCATCACACTTTCGGGGGAGTCATATCCGTCATTCTCTGTGTTTTTTGCGCTGCACCTTGAAACGGTACATCTCCTCATCGGCTATGCGCAGCAGTTCTTCCAGGTCACGTTCACCGGGCTTGCCCAGTGCGCAGCCTATGCTTGCGCTGATGGGGTAGCACTTGCCGCTGTTACGTGAGATGTCCGAGAGGGCTGCAAGGTAGTAATCTCGGCGTTTTTCGCATTCATCATCGGTATAATCACCGATGCCTACGATGTAGAATTCGTCACCGCCCGCCCTGATGCAGAGTTCCTCGGGTCTTGCCACCTGTTTTGCTGCACGGCTGACTGATATTATGCCGAAATCGCCCTCGTCATGTCCGAAGGTATCGTTGACATATTTCAGCCCGTCCATATCTATAACGCTGACGAACAGCCTGTCCTCGGGCTTTGCTGCGGCGGTCAGCCTGCCGAAAAGGTCATACATGCCACGTCGGTTGTACAGCCCTGTCATGTTATCGTGTATGGACAGCATGACATAGCGGTTCCTTGTGCGCACCATTTCCAGCGAATTGTTCACAAGTCTCAGCCAGTTGCGGAACACCAGATTCAGCTTGTGGCTGTCAGTGAGTTCACGCTGCATCACGGCATAGCCCAGTACATGATCGTTGAAATGTACAGATGCAAAGTAGAAAACGGAAGGCTTTTCGGTATATTCCTGCATTATCGGGCAAAGCGTTTTGGTATCAATGACCAAAGCATCTTCGGGCTTATAGAAACTCAGTCCGTCAACGGTGGTGTTTGCCAGCACGATCTTCATCTTGTCGGGATAGGATTCAAGTTCATCTGTTTCCGCAGTCAGCCAGTCCTCACGCAGACAAAGTGCAAAGTTCAGGAAAGGGAACAGCAGATAGGAGTTGTGGTAGATATTATCAAGGCACTCCTCGGGTGTTTTGGAAGATGTGAATATCTCGGATACATAATTCTCCATCAGCAGACCGATGTCTATGTTGTCCATTGCGTCCTCTGCGGTATAGTTCTTGCTCCTGTAATAAAGTGCATCTCTGAAAGCTTTGGCAGAACGTTTAAGGTCGGGTTCGCAGCCGCAGCTTTGTCCCGCATGGAACATGCTGTTGATATCGGGCACATAAGGGTCGATGGGCGCATCAGGCTCAATAGTGCGGCGCAGCTTATCGACAGCATCTGCTGCTGTTTTTGTAAAGTTGGATTCATAAGAGGAAAGCGTGACTTCGCCCAGCAGTGCTTCCTGCGTGGCTTCAAAGCCTATGACTATCAGTTCTTCGGGTATCTTCACGCCGTTTTTGTGAAGCTTTTCTATCAGTCCCAGTGCCATGTGGTCGCTGGCAGCGATGACAGCTTCGGGCATCGGTCGCTTTCCCGAGAGAAATTCATCAGCCAGTGCATCGCCGCAGGTATACCAGAAGTCACCGTAGATCTTGTTATCTTCGGGCACGGGCACGCCCAGCTTTTCAAGCTCATCTGACAGCACAGCCAGCCTGTTTTCAGCTTCGGGATTGTCCTTGAAGCCTGTCAGAAGCAGTATGTCCTTCTTGCCGTGCACATTCACGACATGGCGGCACATCTCACGCAGCTGAAAGTCATTGGAACTGTTCACAACATCGTAATTTGTGCCGAAGGGAATGCCGAGACACACAACGGGGCATCTGCATTCCGCCTTTATTTTAGCGGAAATATGGTCAGGGATCTCACGTACATTGTTATCTGTCAGCGACAGTGAGTCGATTATTATGCCGTCAAATATTGAGTAATCGGGCAGATCATATATTTTCATCTCACCGTCGGAATAGCTCTGGAAATAGAATTGCAGCGGGGTCATTGAAGAGAAAACAGCCACATTGTAGCCGTATTTATTGCATTGGGTAAAAACACCTTCACATATACGCTGACCGTGTGCGGTATCAGGCATAAGGTCCAGCAGTGCGATAGTTTTACGTCTCGGCATAACTACACCACCTTTGTTAAAGTTGCGGCTAAACAGTTAATGAAGGTTATACATATTTGTATTATTATACCATATCAAACCCTGTTAGTCAATGGCTTCAGATGCATATTTTGGATTTTTGGAGTGTTGGCGAAGGCTGATGCATCTGCATGGATTCAGATGTGGTCTTTATTGCCAATAAATTTGTGCTGAATATGTACGTTGTTACAAAAAATTAAAAAACCACAAATAATTTAATTCAATCTCTTGACTTATTGTGTAGAAAATGTTATGATATGTTTACGTTGGAATGTACCATAGTTTTAGCTGAATAGGGCGGTGCACAGGTGTATAGCGGTCATGTGGGAGATTACGAACAGTTCAGTGATGAGGAGCTGGCTAAGCTCTCAGGCAGTGACAGAACGGCGCTGAGTGCGCTTTTATTCAGGTATATGGCTCTGACGGAGCATATCGCAGCAGGTCTCGCACCGAGGGCGGGACGTGAGCAGATGATAAAGGATCTGGTGCAGGAGGGTATGATGGCGCTGCTGAAGGCGGTGAACAGCTACCGTCCCGACAGGGGAGCAGGGTTTGCGACCTATGCGGGGGTGTGCATCAGGCACAGGATGCTGTCTTATATAATGAGGGACAGCAGATACGGCGGTGCCGAAACGGTGCCTGTGGAGGATCTGGACAAGTACCTTGACGCAGGCGGTGAGGGCGACCCCGAGAGTGCGGTCATAGCGAGTGTGGAGTATGACGAGCTGTTTTCGAGGATAGCCGATGAGCTTTCCGAAAAGGAATGGCAGGTGCTTCAGCATTTCCTTGCGGGACTGTCACACAGGCAGATAGCTGACGAACTGTGTACCACCGAAAAATCTGTGAACAACACCATGCAGAGGGTGAGGAGGAAGCTGCGGGAGATATTCAAATAACGCCGTATGTCCGAAAGAGGGCGCTTTTGCGAGCGGGCGGTGCGAGTCCGTCAGCGGCGGAAAACAATTCAATTCTATTTTAAGATCGAGGTAAGAGAAAATGTACGAGGACAAGACACTAGTATGTAAGGAATGCGGAAATGAGTTTATCTTCACCGCAGGCGAGCAGGAATTCTACGCTGAAAAAGGCTTCACTAACGAGCCTCAGAGATGCAAGTCCTGCAGAGATGCAAGAAAGGCTGCGGGCAGGGCTGAGAGACAGACCTACACAGCAGTTTGCGCAGCTTGCGGCGGCGAGGCTGTTATCCCCTTCAAGCCCCGTGAGGACAGACCTGTATATTGCAGTGAGTGCTTCGCAAAGATGAAGGAAGAGCAGTTCTGATATACACAAACGTAGTAAATGATGCGCCGCTGCTATGCAACGGCGCTTTTCATGGTTCTGCACCATATTGTGCAGAAGGGCAAAGATCAGTTTTTTTTGGAGGTTTTAACATGGGATTTCTTGAAAAGTACAGAGATTATTCATTGATCTCGAAGATCCTGGCGTATGTGCTGTTTTTTGATGCGGGCACATCTGTGCTGGGTATGTTCATAAATATGATACGCTTTGAATATTACAGCTTTTCCATCTGGACGATACTTTATCAGGCGGTGCCCGTCATCGCAGGCATCATCTTCCTGATGAACAAGCATCAGGATAAGATATTCAAGTACGCATTCTCGGGTGCGCTGGTACTGATGAAGCTCATCGTGCTGATAAGGGCGATAGCACTGGGCAGCCCCACATTCAAGTATATACTGACCTGCTTTATGGGACTTGTGCTGGCAGTGGGCTTTGCAGCTTACTATCTGGGCGTTATCAGACCCGCAGGCAAGCGCAACTACCTTATCTGCATGTATATACTGCTGGGTGTTGCAGCACTGTTCTCAATATTCAACATCGGCAGCGTTTCGATAGACAAGTTCGCTCTTTGTGCACTGCTCGCAATGTTCTCCTATCAGGAGACAAGGGCACAGAACCCCACAATAGTTTACGCAGGCATGATAGGTCTGGCTTACTATCTGGTATACATGGCACTGGGCGATCTGCTTAGCTTGTTCAGCGTTTACATGCCAGGCTTCTTTAACAGTGTGAACATCATACTCTGCATGGCTGTGCCGCTGCTTGTATATGACAGAGTGGTACCAGGTGAGGGTCAGTCTCTTGCACTGGACTTCAGCGTATTTTCGGGCGCAGCTGCACCAACATATCAGCAGCCCATGCAGCAGAACGGCTATCAGCAGCCTATGCAGCAGAACGGCTATCAGCAGCCTGCTCAGCCTGTTCAGAACAACAACTTCCAGCAGGCTAACGCACCTGTTCAGAACAATAATTTCCAGCAGACTAATGCACCTGTTCAGAACAACAATTTCCAGCAGACTAACGCACCTGCACAGAATATGTATCAGCAGACAAATATCCCCACGCAGACCAATGCGCCTGCGCAGCAGAACAACTTCGACCCCATGACAGGTCAGCCGCTGAACGCACAGCCTCAGCAGAACAGGTTCGACCCCATGACGGGCGAACCCCTTGACCCCAACGGCGGTCAGCAGTAATGACATAAGAATAACTTAGCCATAGTATTTCCGATGTGAAGTCGGAAGTACTATGGCGTTTCTATTGACATCGCAGCGATGTTATGCTATAATTGCTGATAACATAGATCGGACTTTTGTGAGGTGCTTTATGATAACGATAGATACATGGGTAGTGCTCTCAGCTGACAAAGATCATATTACTCTGGAATGTCCTTTTCAAGAAGGCGATCTGTGGATCGTTTCTGTTGATCGGTTTGGTTTTGATGAAGAGCACACTTTTCATGCTGGAGATGTTTTCTCTACGGAAACAGGTGGATTGGATTATCTGAAATACGAAGAACTTGATGATCTTACTGAAGAAGGGCGAAAAATATTTTATGCCTACATCAAGAAGAAGGGCTTTCATTACTCATTTTTGGAAAAGTATGGTTTTATTGCTGATCGATGACAAATTCTGACTTGTCTCAGCAACTGAATAATGCAATGCCCCGAAGCGCTTTGAAACGCTTCGGGGCAAAACTTCTATATGGGTATACACTTTATGCAGCAGTCTTTTTGTTTTAACCAAGTGTCTTGTCGCAGAAATCTATCATCTTATCGATATTGCCGCTGCGTTCTTCGAGAAAATCACGAATGCACTGTATGCTTGCGTAGCCGCCGCTGACTGCGTCTTCTGTGCTGCCCGTGTCGGGGTAGCGTTCAAAGAACTGGTCGTACAGCGGTGAATATTCGTCCTCGAATGCCTGAAGCTTTTCAAGGGCTGCTGTCTTTTCAAACTCGTTTTCCGAAAGACCGTTTATCCTGTCATAGAACTCACTGCGGAAGCCCTCGTTGGTCATCAGGTATGCAAAGCTGAGGACTGCGGGGTTGTTGGTGCCCATGTCAAGCAGACCGTCAGGCTTGTAGTTATCTTCTTTGATGGTGTTGGTGTAGGCATCGCCCTTGCCGCTGACACCGCCGAATTCCACATCATAAAGCATGAAACGGAACCTGCCGTCCGCATAGGGATTTTCGGGGTCGGTCTCTATGGTGCGCCACATCGACCAGTTTTTGCCGGGCCAGTCCCACTTGTTGTTTATCCAGCATTCGATGGCAAAATAATCCATCACCGACTGCGGGTCCACCAGTGAGGTAAGTTCGGCGTAATCCTCATCGGAAGCGGCGTCCTTGTGGGTGGCAAAGAACGAGTTCAGGTCGGCAAAATAATAGTTCTCGGGCTTGCCGTCGGGCACCTTGCCTTCGTCCAGCTTGTAGCCCTGCTTGTAGGTCTCGGCATCGCCCTTGTAGACCACCACCTGCGTTTTGTCAACACCGTGAACGTCCTCAAAGAAGTCGTTGGAGTAGTCCTCCTCAAGCACGTAAAGTCCCCAGTATTCGCCGTTCAGATAGACCACGCAGGGGCGTGAACGCTTGGTGTCGCAGGCTGAATCATGCACCAGCGACTGCCAGTAGGTGTCATTGAATTTAGCGGTGAATGCGCAGTTGCCGCCTGCACGCAGCACCAGTGTATCGAACTTGTCCATCACCTCGCCTGCATCGTTCAGGTAGTCCTCACCGAAAACTGCATAGCGGAAGTTGTTGTCGCCGTAATCACTGCGGGCATAGATACGAAATCCCTTTTGCAGATCGGAACGGGAGTAGTTGCCCTGAACACGCACGCCGCAGTCCTGCGAGAACATTTCCTCTGCGCCGTCGGTGCCGAATTCCATAAAGCTTACAGATGCACGCCTTTCCCAGTCCTTGCCACGCTGTTTGTAGTTTGCGTCCATCTTGCGTGCCTGTTCAGCATCGGTGATGCGGTTGCGCTTGTTTGAAAGGTACTTTTCCATATCCGCATCGAAGATATCGCCCTTGACGTAAATGCCCTTTGTGCTGTCGAACAGGTCATCGCAGTCCATCGAAAGGCTGATGACAGCCAGGTCATGGCCTGCCGCCGCACAGCTTTCCGCAAGCCCCTGAATGTGTTCTTCGGGGGTGCCTATGAAGTAAGATGCATTAGCTATGCTGCCAAAGCTGCCGTCAGCGTGCTTTACTGCGGCACGTATGGCGGTGCACTTGTCAACTGCGCTGTCAGCGGGGGCGGAAGTCGTGCTTACAAAGCCGTCCTTGTCGCTGTTGGGTTCGCAGAATGTGCCTGCGATAAGCAGCGGGTCAACGGCGGATACCACGTTTTTGTCGCCCTTGCGGTCGGTTATGGCTATGGCAGATTCATACTTCACTGCGGTGTCGCTTGATGTGGGGTCACTGCCGTCGGTGGTGTAGTAGATATCGCCTTCCTCAGCGGCGGTAAGCGTGACTTCAAGCCCTGCGGGGTATACGCCGCTCGGTGAAGAAAAACCCACCGAAGCGGGAACGCCTTCTTCTGCTTCCTCCGAAGTCTCAGCGCCGTCAGCAGTGCCTTCTGCCGTGCTTGCTGCCTTGCTTTCATCTGCCTTGCTGCCGCCCGAAGTACCGCTGCTGCATGAAGCCAGCGTCATCAGTGCCAGCGCTGCGGCTATAAGCTGTGTGCATTTTATTTTCATGGTGTACCTCCCGTAAACTCACTTTTGTCAACTTCCCACAGCTTGTATATCACAAAGTCTCCGACCTCCAGCGTGTACGGCGGGTGAGTGCGTTCAAATCCTTTGCGCACTGCCAGATATTCCCGCAGTTCCTCCTCGCTGTCAAAAAGTCCGTTCTCATTCAGCCTGAAACCGTCAAAGACCAAAGGTATCTCGTTGTACACCGCCGAATAGTAGTCGCCGCCCGCATAGGCGTAGTCGTAGCCGAGAAAGGTCTTTTTCTGCGGCACATCTTCCATTATCGGCTGCGGCACATAGCTTTCACAGAGGATAAGCCTGAAAGGTATGCCACGTTTTTCGGCTTCCCCGATATATTCACGGATATGTGCCCTGTCGGTGCAGGCAGACACCCATTCACCGCAGCCGTAATTATAAAAGGTGCGTTCGATCTCCTCATCGCAGTATTCCTCAAAACGCCCCTCTTTGCTGAGAAACCAGTTTTCTCCGACCTCTGCGCTGAACCCGCTGCCGTCTATGCCCTTGTAGTGTGATGGCTTGTCAGCAAGTCTCTGAACTATCAAGCCGTTAGTGTACATGATGCCCTCCTATAAAAATATGAAAGCTGTTACTTGTGAAAAGTATACCAGAAATTAACACCGTTGTCAATAACTTATAGCAATATTGTTTTAACCTTTTGCACTTATCAGGATATGGCGATATATGAGGATATTAATATCCAAGCATAAGCGATGACCGCATCAGCACACCCGATCATTGATCGTTTACTGCCCCGTCTTACGTGCCTATGCCGTGCTTGTCTTTCAGCCTTTTGAATATGCGGGCTGAGGGGCGGGTGAATATCATCAGGAAAATGACGTTCGATGCCATGTAGCTTACCGTGAACCACGCTGAGGCTGCGGTCAGCCCGATGAAACGTTCCGCCGAAAAGCCGCCGCCCAGCCAAAGCATGCTGCACACATCAAGGCTCAAAGAGTAGACAAGTCCCGCCAGCGCCCCGAATACCGCAAGGGGCAGCCTGCCTTTTCTGAGATGCCCGCCAAGCAGACCCGCCAGCATGCCTGTAAGTCCCCATACCATCATCTGGAAAGGTGTCCAGATGCCCTGTGAAAAGTAGAAATTCGATATGAGTGCTGTGAGTGCACCTATGGTGAAACCATGCCCTGCACCCAGATAGATGCCCGCCAGTATGATAACGGCAGCGCAGGGCTTGAATGCGGGCACTGCGGCAAAGAGAAGTCTGCCCGAGACAGCAAGGGCTGTCATCACGGCGGTGAGGGCTATCTCGCCCGAGGAGATATCACGTTTCTCGAATCGGCTGAAAAATAAGCCGCATGCAGCCACTGCCGCCGAACATATCAGCCAGCTTGCAGCCCTGTCAGCAAACACCACGCAGCCCGCACCGATGACGGCAAGGGCGGCGATAAGCAGGAACACCCTGCGGCGTTCAGTCATCAGTCTCACCCCCGAGGGCGGCTTGCAGGTGTTTTGGCAGAAAGGCGTTTTTCACCATATCCCTTGCGATGCGGCGTACAGCCGTGCTGTAAAAGCCCGAAGCTGCGAAAAACTCGGGCGTCGGCATAAGGCTTTCTATCCTGCCGCCGCAGAAAAGGGCGCAGGTATGGGAAAATTCAGCCGCAAAGTCAAGGTCGTGGGTGACTGTCAGCACAGCCATGCCCTCGTCACAAAATGTGCGCAGCAGCCTGCCTGTCTTTGCTGACGAAACAGGGTCAAGACCCTTTGTGGGTTCGTCCAGCAGAAGTATCTGCGGGTCACACAGCAGCACCCGTCCCAGTCCGCAAAGCTGTGCTTCGCCGCCGCTGAGGTCGTAGGGGTGCATGTCGGCAAGGTGCGAACAGCCCAGCTTTTCAAGCATGACGGCGGCTGCGCTTTCGGGCTTGCCCATCGCTTTCAGCGCATAGCGGTAGTCCTCGATGACGGTTGGCTGCAAAAACAGGTCGGTGACCTCCTGGGGCAGCATGGCTGCCTTAACAGCCGACTTTTTCAGCGGTTTTCCGCCATACAGCACCCTGCCCGAATAGGGTCTGAGAAGTCCTGCCAGCACACGCAGCAGGGTGGTCTTGCCGCAGCCGTTTGCCCCTGTTACGGAAAGCATTTCGCCCTTGTGCAGCGTAAGTGATGTGCCGTCAAGTATATCTTCACCGCTGCGTGAAAAGGAAAAACGCAGGTCATCGGCGGTGAGAAGGACATCTTCAAAAACAGGTGACTTTTCAAGCGGGACTTCCTTTGCGTGCGGCAGGGCGTTCAGCATTTCACGCCCCTCACGGACGGTCAGCGGTGTATGCCCCGAAAAACAACGGGCTGCGGCAGGCAGATAGTCATGCAGTGCGGGGTGACCTGCGGCGCTGCGTGGCGCAAGGTCGGCGGCAAGCCTGCCGTTTTCAAGGAACAGCACACGGTCGCAGTCAGCAAACAGGTAGTCCGATGAATGTTCGGCAATGATGATGGTGGTGCCGAATTCACGGTTGACACGCAGTATCAGCGATGCGAAGCTTTCTGCGGTGACGGGGTCAAGGCGGCTGAACGGTTCATCGAGAAGCAGTATCTCGGGCTGCATGACCATCACCGAACAAAGGCTGACCAGCTGTTTTTCACCGCCCGAAAGTGATGAAAGCGGGCGTGAGAGAAGTCTGCCTATGCCGAAACGAGATATGGTCTCGGCGGCAAGGCGGCGGACCTCAGCGGGGCTTATGTCTGCGTTTTCGGGTGCGAACAGTATCTCGCTGCGCACAGTATCGCTGACAAAGCCGTCCTCGGGGTGCTGCGGCAGATAGCCCACACGGGGCTGTGATATTTCCATCTCGCCCGAAAGCCTGCCAAGCGGGGAAGTCTCGGACTTCATAAGACGCAGAAGGGTGGTCTTGCCGCTGCCCGAACTGCCCATAAGCATGACAAGTTCACCCGCACCGACAGACAGTGTGATATCTGTCAGGGCAGGCGAAGAAGCGGAGTTGTAGCAGAAGTTCAGTGCTTTGATGTGTACAGCTTCCATTGAAGGGTCTCCTTTGCAAGGGTGATGACGGGCGGCAGGCAGGCGCAGACACAGGCTGCGGTCAGGTGCGGCTCGGATCTGCCGAATGTCAGGGTGGGGTAGAACTGTGTGCTGCCCCCGAGTACCGTGAATACCATCGCAGCTGCGGTAATGCAGAGTTCGGCAAGTATCAGCAGCATGTCCCTGCGGGCAAGCGGTCTGCTGTCAGAACGGACAGAGGGGTGTTTGCCGTATCCTCTGCCGTTCATCGAGCGTGCAGCGTCTGCGGCAGCTTCGGCAGACCATGCTATGCATGCCCCGAACACGGCTGAATGTTCCTGCATTAGTGTGGTGGGGCTGTTGTCAGCAAACAGACCTGCCCCACGCTGTGCCTCATGTATGCGGCGCTGTTTTTTTATCAGCCGTGGGATGAACCCCAGCGTCATGCTGACTGTAAGTGCCAGTTTCGGGGATATCCTGCCAAACAGCGAAAGCAGTTCACGGTCATTGAGAAGGCGGCGTGCGAGGGTCAGCCATATCGTGACGCCCCCCAGCGACAGTCCCAGCTGAAGCCCGTAAAGCATAGATTCGAGGGTATATGCACGGGAATTGACAAACAGCAGCACCGTCATGCCACGATGTGATACCAGCGGGTCTGTTATAGCAGTGACAGCCGCAAGGCAAAGGCAGCCGCCCAGCGCTTTTGCAAAGCTGCGCACACCGCTGTGCAGCAGCAAGCAGAGAAGTCCGCCAAGAAGCCCTGCAGCGGCAGCGGTAAGTGAACGGCAGAACATGAGTATCAGCAGCAGGGCAGTCACGGCAGCAAGGCGTGTTAAGGGGTGAAGCGTTCTCATCTGTCAGCCCCCCCGAAATATTTATCCACGTATATGAATTCTATCTCGTCGCCCGATGACGGGAAGTATTCGCCGCAGTTTATGTCGGGAGCTTCGCCGTTTACGGTGTATATCCAGCCTGACTGTGAGCCGTAGTCAAGTTCGTAAAGTCCGCCTATGCCGTCAACATAGATATTTTTGCCGCCGCTGTGGTCAAAGGGGATATCCTTGTATCTCAGCACACGGGCGGTCACATCGAACACGCTTTCTCCCGATGCCAGGGCAAATCTGCCGTCAAGCATGCAGCCGTCGGCGGGCAGGTCATCAGCCTTGTCCGCAACGGAAGAACAGTCGATGTGCAGCGTGATATAAGCGCCGTCCTCGGTGACTTCGGCGGGGTGCATGGCGTAGTATTCGGCGGGGGTCTTGATATCGGCAGTCAGCACAAGCACAGCCATCACCGCTGCGCAGCCGCCGAAAAACACCATATCACGGACTTTCACGCCCTCACCTCCTGTCAGTACAGCCCTGTGAGCCTGCGGGCAAGGCTTTTGGCGAAGCCCTGTTTTTTCGCACGGCGCAGGGCTTCTTCATAGAATTTTTCTGCCGCCTTGACGTCGGCGGCCTCTGCGGGTCTGCCCGAGAACCGCATTCGCTCGAAGGCTTTCTCGGAAGCGTTGAAGCGGCTGTATAGCAGACCGTCCAGCTTTTCAGCGAATTTTTCGGGCGGCAGCGAAGTTTCGATGCCAAGCGTCAGCGCAGCCAGTTCAATGCCCTGTCTGTGTGCGGCGGTCAGGGCGGCGGTCTTTGTGCGGCTGCGGCGCTTTGCCGACCTTGCCAGTGCACGTATCCTGCCTGCGAGGATAAGCAGTATCACCGCACCTGCGGGCACTGCTGCCATAGCGGGCGAAAAGCTGAAATGTTCGGTCTCGGGGCGTATCTCGGCGGCGGTGTGGGGAGGTGCTGCGGCGTATATGTACTGTTCGGCACTTTCGCTTGCCGACCTTCCGCCCTCAGCGGAAATGCCCTCGGGCAGCAGGGGAGATGCGCTCTCATAGTCGGGGCGTGTCTCAAAGACCACCCAGCCTGCGCCGTCTATGTAGACCTCAGCCCAGCTTCTGTATTCACCGTCGGAAAGGTCTGCTTTACCGCTTTGCGGCATGGCTTTGAAGTATACCCCGCTGACCTGTCTTGCTGCGATGCCGCAGCTGCGTGCCAGTGTTACGGTAAGGGCAGTGCGGTCGTGTTCGTCTTTCAGGCGGGAATTTATGCCCGACTTTACGGCTGCCAGCTTGCGGTCGAGGGGCAGGCTGCCGTCTATGGAGAACTGTTCGTCCATGCGCTTCTGTTCATCGGCGGAAAGGCTGCCGTAGGCGGTAAACACATACTCACGGTAGAGGGCTTCGCAGTCGGTATAATCCGAGGGGCGAAGCTTTGCCATCAGCCTGAACACGTTATCGCCCAGTTCACGGCAGACTGTGTAGTCCGTACCGTCAAAGCCGTCGGTGGTATCGTGGGAAAGGGTGCCTGTGCAGACCCCCGCAGGTGTGAAGCCTTCGGGGGCTGTGACGACATCAGCGGAAAGTTCGCTGCCTGTCGCCGCAAGCAGATGTGCGGTCTGCAGGCGTGGGTCAAAGCCCTTGTCTGTCAGTGCTGCGAATATGGCAGAACTGCGGGCGTACTGCGACTTGTTCAGCTGCGGCTGTTCGTACTCTTGTGCCAGATAAAGGGGAAGTCCGCCTGATGCAGTGACCTCGCCTTTCGGCGGCGCTGCGGGGAATTTCAGAAACACTGCGGGCATTGCCAGCAGCACGGTCAGTGCAGTAAGCATGAGCGAACGTGCGTTTTTCTGCCCGAACAGGAAGGAAGCTGCGGTAACTGCGATGAGGGCGCAAAGCGGGGCTTTCGGTGCTGCTGTGAAAAGTTCTGCCGTGACTGCCGCTGCCGATGCGGTAACGCCGAAGCCCTTTGCGCCCAGCGCCGTATATATCCCGCAGGCTATGCCGCAAGCTAAGAAAAGCACCAGCGGTGCGCTGTCCGCCGTGCCCGAAACAGGGCTGTACAGCCTGTGCGCATGCATGGCGGTGCGGTAGGAAAGTTCATCGGCGCAGAGTGCGCATTCAGTCATAAAGCGGCTGTGCAGCACCGCTGCTGTGACTGTCGCTGCGGCTGCGGGCACAAACCCGATGACCCTGCAAAAGCGGTCTGCGAGAATTGCTGTGAGGGCACACAAAAGCAGGGCTGCCGCAGCTGCGGGCAGTCCTGTCAGCATATAGGCGAGAAGTCCCGCCATTGTCCCGAATACCAGTGCTTCGGGGATAGTTCGCTTGTGTTCCATGATCTCTCCTGTATATTTCATACTAAAGGCGTTCAGTATACAACAGTCAGCCGTTCGTCCCTGACGGTATCGTTTGGTGTGAATGCAATTATCTCGGCGTCGTCGGGCAGACGGCGAAGCAGTTCGGGCAGGGCGCTTTCAGCCTGACGGTACAGCGGGCAGCGCAGAACTTCGCTCAGCACAGTTTCGGTATCGGGGCGTTCGTACATCTCTATCCTGCCCTCACCGAAAGTCAGTGCCAGCCCGAAGGGAGTGCCGCTGTCCGTAAGTTTCTGTGCCAGTGTGCACAGCTTTTCTGCCGCCGCCGCCGCCCTGTCACCCTGTCCGAGATCACCGAAAAGCCAGAGTTCGCCCGTGCTTTCGGGGGCGTAGATGTTTATGTAGGGCTTGCCGAAGCGGTGGGTCAGCTTATAGTTCATGCGCCTGAGAGGTTCGCCGTCACGCAGTTCTCTTGCGCCGTCAAGTTCAGACCCGCCTGAATCGGGTTCGGTAAGCATGCTGATATCTGCTTCATCGGGCATCACGGTCACGGCAGTGTCTCTGCTGCACACCACAAGGCGCCTTGTCAGCCCCAGCATGTCATAGCGGTAAAACTGTACGAAGCGTATCAGCAGAGTTCCGCAGTCGTTCTGTGCAGGCAGCGTGAATGTGCGCTCACGGGTGATGTCCGCCTCAGCTGCGGTGCGGCTGCCTGTAAGCAGGTTCTCAACAGGTATCCTGCCTTTCAGCCGTTTTGTGCCCGAAAATGTCACCACGGGCGAATGCCCCTTGCGTGGGAAAAGCTCATCATAGGTGACCTTTTCCTCGGGCTTGTCCAGCAGGTTCTCGACCGCTGCGATGACCGCTGCTGCCAGCAGTGCCGCCGAAAGGTAAAGTCCCGCAGGCGAAAAATACCAAAGCACAAGTCCTGCCGCAAACAGCAGTAAAAATGCAGCCCGTCTCATTTCGCCGCCTTGTTTTCGGGGCAGGGGACTTTTTTCAGCAGTGATCGAAGTATATCCTCTGCCGTTTTGCCTGCGGCTCTTGCTTCACGGGTAAGGGTAAGCCTGTGTGCACAGACGGGCAGCAGGCAGGCACGTATGTCAGAGGGCACCACGTAGTCCCTGCCGTCAAGGAAAGCGCCCGCCCTTGCTATGCGGCAAAGTGCCAGCGCACCTCTGGGCGATACCCCGCACTGTGTGTCGGGGCTGTCGGCGACAGCCTGCCAGAGTTCGCAGATATAATCTGTAAGTTCATCACTTACAGTCACCCTTGATACCTCAGCACGCAGCGCTGCCAGTTCAAGCACGCCGCAGACCTGTTCTATGCTGTCCAGCGGGTCGGCGGCGGCACGGTCGGATATTATGCGTTTCAGTGCTTCCTTGTCGGGAGCCCCCAGACTCAGCCTTACCATGAAACGATCAAGCTGTGAAAGCGGTATGGGGGAAGTGCCCGCAGTGCCTGTGGGGTTCTGAGTGGCTATGACCGTGAATACTTCGGGCAGCGGGTAGGTCACGCCATCGACTGTCAGCCTGCCTTCCTCCATCGCTTCAAGCAGTGCGGACTGTGTTTTGCCCGAGGTGCGGTTTAGTTCGTCTGCCAGCAGCAGGTCTGTCATGGCGGCGCCGCTGTGGAACACGAAATCTCCCTTTGCGGGGTCATAAGCGGAATAGCCTGTGATATCTGATGCCACCGTATCGGGGGTAAGCTGAAGTCTGCGGAAGCCCAGCCCCAGACTGCGGGAGAGTGCCAGCGCCAGCGTGGTCTTGCCTGTGCCGGGGGTGTCCTCCAGCAGTATATGACCGCCTGCCAGCACGGCAGCTATGAACATATCGACGGTGTCGTCCTTACCGACGATGACGCTTGTCAGGTTTTCACGGAGTTTTACGGGTATGTCGTTCATTCTGTCTTTTCCTTTCTTTTCCTCAGCAGCAGACCTGCCGTCACGCAGAACACGCCGCAGGCTGCAAGGGCTGCTATCAGCCAGACCCTCAGCTGACTTTCATGTGCCAGCGGCGAGGGTGCTGTATATATATGCGGTGCGGCAGTGTTGACCTCTTTGGCTTCAACTGCGGCAGCAAGGCTTTTTTCCTGCGGCTGTGAGGGCTTGCCCTCGTTCATATCGTATATGCTGCGTTCGCCGCTGCGCAGCCTTTCGATGCTGCAAAGCGCCAGCATAGCCTGTGCAGATGCCATCTCGCTGCTGCTGCCGTCCTTTTCGTGGGCAAAGCCGCCGTCATCGTTTGAAAAGCTTATCAGGCTGTCGGTCAGGTCTGAGAACCTTTCGTCCTCATCGGGGTCTATGCCCAGACAGCACAGTGCGCATATCACCTGTGAAAATGTCTCGCAGGTGTCAAAACCGCTCTTGCTTTCGCTGAGGTAGTCAAGCGCCGATGATATGACCTTGTCGGCTTCATCGCAGCTGCGATAGGGCGAAAGCGCCTGAAGTGTCATGGCGGTCAGGTCGGGGTCGCTGCGCCCCGAGTTTTTTTCTATCGAGAAACCGCCGTCATCGTTCTGCGAATCCAGCAGCTTGTTCACTATATCCATTCGGGTGACCTTTGCGCTGTCGGGGGTCTTCCAGTTGCAGCTGTCCAGTGCTATCAGCGCCCACACCCAGCCGTTGAGACCTTGTTTACCCAGCGACTTGTCCTCGCTGCGGTCATATATGCCGTCAGCCAGCAGGTCTATGCCCGAAAGGTCTGACGGGTCAGCACCGAGACAAAGGCAGGTCAGCACCGCACGGTGCCATTCGGTGGCATTCAGGCGTTCAAGCCCTGCATCGTGTGTATATTTATCATCTACCCTGTTTTTCCAGCGGCTGTAATATTCTGCGGTATCATTTTCCAGCCCGCAGCGCACAGCGCCTATCACCAGCCAGTCGGAACTGTCTGTGGCAGCGTTCTCGGCTATCTTCCCCGTGAACAGGCTGTCGCTGTCTTTTATGCCGTTGCTGGCTTTTTCGTATGTGATGATCCCCCTTGCGTAGCCTTCTGCCTGTTCTGTATCCAGTGCCTGCGCATTCAGCGGCACGGTAAGCATTACAGCTGCGGTAAGCAGTGCAGCCGCTTTTTTCATATCACTCACTCCCCACATCATTTCCGAAATCCAGTGAAAATCTCAGTTCTATATCTTCGCCGTCGGAGAACACCGCAGCCGACATGGCGTATGATGGCTTTTTTCCGCCACGGCAGTAAAGCCAGCCCGATGCGGGCGTGTAGTCGAATTCCCCGAGAGAATCGGGGTCGCCGCTGTTGTTCACACTGATGCCTGCGTTTTCCAGATAAGCCAGCGCATCGTCGGTCAGTGCGCCGCCTGCGAATCTGCCGGGCATGAATATCCTTGCCAGATACCTGCTGCTGTCGCTGCCACGGGAACTTACCTCAAAGCCGTTTTCCTCGAGAAAGCGCACCACCGTATCAAAGCCTGTCTCGCCTTCGAGTATGGGGTAGCTGTCGTTTTCGCACAGCACGCCCAGCCCCAGCACATCTGCCTGTGCCTTTATGGATATCCTGCCGACCTCCTCGCCTTCTTCGGCGCTCTCGCAGTTTATGTTGTAGAAAAACTCGCTCTGTCTGCCGATGCTGTCGGTCAGCTTTATGTACACGCTGTTCTCGCCCTGATGCAGCTTCAGCAGGTATCCCGTTGAAGCTGCGTCCTCCCAGCGGCGTTCTGCGGCTGCACCGCCGCATGCTACCTCCATGCTGTCGGAATACAGCCTGTTGCCGTCACAGTCAAAGGCTTTGAAACTCAGCGAATAACTGCTGCCTTTTACGGTCATATTATCAGTAAGGCTCACATCTGTCAGATAAGGCAGTGCAGTCTCATCAAGCTCGGGCAGGCAGGTCACGGTGAAATATTTCTCGCACCTGTCAGTGCCGTCTCTTGCCAGCAGCCTGACTGTGTTTGCGCCTTCGTAAAGTGCGGCTGTGTAGCTGTTTTCCTCGCCCTTTACGGTCGTTCCGTTGACCTGCACGGTCAGCTTCGGCGCACTGCCGCCTGCCGCCTGTGCGGTGAAGGTCAGCTCGCTTGTATACACTGTGCAGTCGTCAAGGTCAGTGATGATATCAAGTTTGCTCAGCGGTATGTAAGTCACCGAGAAGTCCATAGTCTGCCTGCCCGATGACAGCCTTATCATGTTTTCGCCCTCATTCAGCGTAACTGTGAAGCTGCCGCTGCCGCTTACGGGCTGACCGTTCAGCCACACCGAGATACCGCTCTCGCTCTCGGCGGTGAAAGTAAGCTCGGGGCTGAACACATCACGGTCGGTAAGGTCGGTGTAAATGGCGCTGTCAGGGCTTTTTAGCGTTACCGTGTAGTCACGGAAGGCACGCATTATCCGTCCGTCGCCGTCCTTGTAGGTGCAGCTGACCCTGATGGTGTTGCTGCCTTCTTTCAGCCTGCATTTGCCCGCATAGCCTGTCAGCACCGAACCGTTCAGCTCCACATCACAGCGGATAAGTTCAAGCTCGGTCTGCTGGGTTATGGTGAAAAAATAGGTGCTGTCACTGACAGTCCCGCCGTCCTCGATGGA
Source organism: uncultured Ruminococcus sp. (assembly GCA_946544695.1). Taxonomy (GTDB): domain Bacteria; phylum Bacillota; class Clostridia; order Oscillospirales; family Ruminococcaceae; genus Hominimerdicola. The sequence goes on from CAMNMO010000009.1 coordinate 21,564, forward strand.
GGTCGTGAAGTACTCTTTGTCAGCCTCTGCGCCGCTGCCGACTGTCTGCGTGGGTGCGGCAGCATCGGGCATTGCCTGAACTGCTGCGGGCTGTGCGGCATCATCTGCGGTGCTGTCTGTCAGGCGGACTTCGTCCTGCGGCGGCGGCAGACTTTCGTCAGCCCGCGAACTATCGGCGGGCAGACTTTCCGTCTGCGAGCTTTCGTCGGTGCTGCTCGCTTCTTCCTCGTGATGTGAACTTTCTGCCTGTGAG
>CAMNMO010000010.1 GCA_946544695.1 uncultured Ruminococcus sp.
ATGATTATCAGGTACCCTACTACAATATAAACGGCGATATGGATTATCAGACAAACTATTGGCTTGCCTGCGAATATTTCGAGCAGGTGAACGCTCCCGAAAAGGAGATGTTCGTGATGAAGGATGCGACCCACGGTCTGCTGGAATCACGTTCGGAGGAATTTTCGGATATAGTGCATAAGATAGCAGAAAAAAGATAGTATGAAATGACAAGTCGTCAGGCAGGCTGACAGAAAGGCAGTCAAATGGAAAGCAGTGTTAAAAAGGAAAAATATCTGCCCTTTTTACAGGCGGCGGTCATAACGGCAGCCTTCCTCATAGCAGAGATAGTTTTGCTAAAGCTGGGGGCTTTCGGTGAGGGCGCAAGGCTGTATCTTGTAGATGTGCCCCTGAGGGTACTGTTCGGCTGTATAGCGCTGTTCTTCCTGAAAAGGCAGAACGGCAGCCCGCTGAAAGAGCTGTTCACCAAAAAGCTCAGCCGAAAGACATGGCTTTTGCTGATACCCTTTGCAGCCTATCTTGTGCTTACGCTGATGACCATGCTGGCAGCAACAGTTTTCACGGGGAAAATGGCAGGGCTCTTCGCACTGAACACCGCCCAGCAGGCAGCCACGGGCTTTTATGAAGAGGGCTGCATGAGAGGGCTCATGATGTGCGGGCTGCTCAAACACCTGAAAGACACAAAGGCTGACAGGCTGAAAGCCGTATGGCTGACAGGCGGTTTCTTCGGGCTGAGCCACGGGCTGAACTTCTTCTTCGGGCAGGATATACCCTCCACCCTTTTGCAGGTGATGAGCTGTGCGCTGTGGGGCGCATTCATGGCGGCGGTGTATATGCAGAGCAGGAGCCTGACGCTTGTGATGGTCATGCACGCTGTATGGGACACGGTGGTGCGCATACCAAGAGCCTTCTGCGTTTTTCCCGAAAGCTCGCTGTACCTTGATATAACAGGGGTCTGCTGCGATGTGATACAGTTTGGCGTACTGCCGATAACGGCGGTCGTCATAAGCCTTAAATACGACAAGCTCAGGCAGAACAGGATTTAAGGACTATTTAATAAAAAGAGGATATAATAGACAGTAAAGAGAGATAACACCATGAAAAAGAAACATTGCATGATGATACAGCTGCTGCTGTTGCTTTGGTTTTTCCTTGATATGACAGGGCTGTATTTCAAAGACAGCTATCTGGTAACAAGGGCTTACAAGGACGACGGTGTGTTCTTCCTGATATACCTTGCTGCCGTGCTGCTTTTCGCCTTCCGTGAAAAGGTCGGCAAATGGGCAGTTACGCTGTGGTCTGGCTTATGGTTCGTGATACAGTTCCTCTGCCACGAATGGTACACTGTTTTCGGCAAAGGCTTTATGGGTATCGCCGAGGAAAAGAAAGAATATTTCTCGGGGGCGTTAAAGTGGACCGATACATCAGACAGATACATACCCGATGTATACCACACGATACTGCACATACTGATACTCGGGGCATTCATCACAGGGGTGACATTCATAGCAAGGCAGAAGAAAGAAAAAGCCGCTGATACAAAAAGCCAAACAAAGGCAAGGAGACAACAAAACCATGAAAAAAGCTCTTAGGATAACGGGAGTTATCGCTGCACTGCTGGCGGTATTCCTGCTGGCGCTGTACTCATACCACAACATGATGCTGGAAAGAGAAGCGCCGCTGATGGTACCGCAGGGAGAGATGACAGAAGTGGACGGACACAAGATGTGCGTCTGCACCGAGGGCAATGGTGACAGGACGCTGGTGTTCATGGCGGGCAGCGGCACAAGTTCACCGATATACGATTTCAAAAGTCTTGATTCACTGCTGACCGATGAATACAGGGTGGCTGTTGTGGAAAAATTCGGCTACGGTTTCAGCGATGTGGTGGACAAGGAAAGAGATGTGGACAGTATGCTGGAGGATACCCGTGCGGCACTGACAAACGCAGGTCTCAGCGCACCCTATGTGCTGTGCCCCCATTCAATGTCAGCACTGGAAGCCATTTACTGGGCGCAGAAATATCCCGATGAGGTGGAAGCCATAGTGGGGCTGGACCCCGCAGTCCCCGAATACTACAACGACCCGAGGATCACAAACCTTAACATGGTAAGGCTCGCTTACATAGGCTCAAAGCTGGGGATAATAAGGATCGTCCCGGGGCTCGACGAAAGCGACGCCATGAAGCACGGCACGCTGACCGATAAGGAAAAGAAAATTTGCAGGGCTGTGTTCTACGCAAGAACGCTTACAAAGACCATGCTGAACGAGAGCGAAGCAGCAGAAGAAAATGCAAAGAAGGTCGATGAGGGCGGTGTGCCGCAGGTGCCTATGATATTTTTCACATCGGACGGTTCGCAAAGCCCGATGGGCAAAGATGAATGGCGCAGGATACAGAAGGACTACATTGAAAAAGCAGGCGGCAGACAGGTGCTGCTGGACTGCCCGCACTATGTGCATAACTACGAATACGAACAGATAGCCGAGGATACCAAAGATTTTCTCGACAGTATCGGATAAAGCATACCGAGGCAGGAAAAGCTACCGATGAGGCAGGTCTGAAATATATCAAAAAAAGGAGTGACATATATGAGTATGAGTTTTGAGAAGGTGTTCTCGCCCGAGGAGTTCACATCGCTGAAAATAACATGCAGCTTCGTCAACATGAACATAACATGCGGCGATAACAAGGAGGCACATCTTGTATGCAGCAACGTGCCCGACGGTTCGTTTGCCGAGATACAGGAGGGTGTGCTGGTCATCGAGATTAAAGAAAAGAACCTGCTCGACAAGCTGAAACAGATCTCTGTATTTGATGTGTGGTGCAGACTTGAACTTCCCGAAAAGATGCTGGAAAGCTTCACTGAGACAGCAGGCGCAGGCAATTCCACACTGGAGGGCATAAGCTGCGCACAGGCTGCTATACGTTCGGGGGCGGGCAACATAGTCATAAACGGCATGACCGTCAAGGAGGGCATGCAGCTGGAAACGGGCGCAGGCAACTCGGATATCACCGATATAAAGGGCGGCAGCCTGAAAACTAAGACAGGTGCGGGAAATGTTTCCGTGGCAGGCGAACTTGACAGCCTGGCTGTTAAAACAGGCACGGGCAACATGACCTTTGACGGCAGCGTGTACGGTGAGGTACAGGTGGAAGGCGGCATAGGCAACGTCACACTGACACTGCACAACAAGCCCGAAAAAGTCGGCACCCGCACAGGCATCGGCAAGGTGGATATAAACTACGTATAACGATGTAAGATCAATTATGAACAAACATGGTGTCAACACAGGCGGTGCTTTTAGGCACTGTCGGGACACCGATAATAATTCAATATACCGAGAGGAGAATAATTATGAACGGAAAGAAACTTTACAAGATCAAGAACGGCGCTATGCTGACAGGTGTGTGCAACGGACTGGCTGCATACTTTGATGTGGACGTAAGTCTGGTAAGAGTGGCAACTGTGCTGGCAGTATGCTTCACGGGCGTGGGCTTTGTGGCATACATCGCAGCTGCACTGATACTGCCCGAGGTCGAGAATTCGCCCTACGTCAACAGCGGCAATGCAAACAATGCAGGCAACTACAACACAAACAATACCTTCAACGCAAACGATGCTGCAAACAACGGCACCGATGACAACGGCAAGGATATTTTGTAACTGTCTGGCGTAAAACGGAATATAAAGGAGAATGAACATGGAAAAGAAGCTTTACAGGATAAAGAACGGCGCCATTCTGGCAGGCGTATGCACAGGTCTGGCTGCGTATTTTGATCTGGACGTCAACCTTATCAGGATACTGGCTGTGGTGCTGGCATGCTCGACGGGTGTTGGTCTGGTGGCATACATCGTGGCTGCACTGGTGCTGCCCGAGATGTGATGAGATAACGGAGATGTGATGATGAGAACGGCGGTAGTTTATTATTCGATGGGCGGCAACACCCGCTTTGCAGCCGAACAGACAGCTAAACAGCTGGGCGCTGCGCTTATACAGATAAGTCCCGTGAAGGCTTATCCCGACAAGGGCTTCAGGAAATTTTTATGGGGCGGCAAAAGTGCTGTGATGGGCGATATGCCCGAACTTGAGCCTTACAGCTTTGGCGGCGGCGACTATGACCGCATCATCATCTGCACCCCTGTATGGGCAGGCAGCTTTACGCCGCCCATACGCACTTTCATCGAAGAGAACCGCAGTGCGCTGGAGGGCAAGGAGATCGCTGCGGTCATCTGTTACAGCGGCGGCGGTGCCGATAAAGCCATAGCAAAGCTGAAAAGCTTTCTGGGGACTGACAGCCTTGCGGCTGAACTGATACTGACCGACCCGAAAGACAAGCCCTCCCCTGCCAACGACAGGCTGATAGCAGAGTTCTGCGAAAAGCTGCGGGGCTGATAACGACACAGCCGTGTCATAATATATGTAATATTGAAGGCACTTTCGTCCGTAACGGGCGGAGGTGCCTTGTTTGCTGCGGGCGGGAGTACAGTATTCTGTATACATGGCGGCTCAGGATACGTGTTTTGGCGTCAGGCTTTGCTGCCTGCAAGGAAAATATCTAAAATGGGAAAGTTTAAGGCGTTTATGTTGTTGATATCGCTAAAACTTTGCAGATAGGTGCGGCGTCCGCTTTACAACAGGGGAAATTCGTGGTATAATGCATTCTGGACGGTTTTTTTATACTTTACACCTCGCCTGCTTACGGGTGCACGGTGAAAAAACACAACGCATTAATTTTTACGGCAGACCGCATGATGACCCGCCGCAGCTGCGGTGAGCGGCTTATGCAAGGTCTATAAGGAGAGAATATATGAGCAGTAACTACGGCGGAAAGTTTGCAAAGCTCGAACGCATGGCGGCAGAGAAAAGCTTTTTCGATTTCGCCTTCGGTCATATCATCGGCAAGCTTAACGAGCTGACAGCACTGGTGACAAGAACTGTCATCTCGCTGAGGACAAAGGTGGATAAGAACAAGATAGTCTTTATGCACTACGATAACAAATATCAGTGCAACCCCAAGTATATATGCGAAAAACTGCTGGAACAGAACAAGGGCTATGACATAGTGTTCGTGGTGACGCCCGAGCTGGCTGAGGAATTTCCCTCATCGCTGCCAAAGGGCGTGCGCACAGTGAAGATAAATTCGCTGGAACATTTCTATGAGCTTGCCACCGCCAGGATATGGGTGGACAACGCACTGTGCTGCCCGCTGAGCTTCGTCATGAAAAAGCCGGGACAGGTGCTTATAAATACATGGCACGGTTCGCTGGGACTGAAAAAAATAACAGGCGTGCCCGACCCCAAGTGGCGGCTGGGCGCAAAGATAGCAGGCAGGATCACCAATTACATGATATCCAACTCGGCTTTTGAGACTGAGGTGTTCCGCAGCACCTACTGGGGCGACCCAAAGATAAAGGTGCTGGAATACGGTCACCCGAGGAGCGATGTGCTTTTTTGCGATGACAAGAAAAAGGCGGAGATCAAGAAGAAGGTGTGCAGGCACTACGGCATACCCGAGGATACCTCGCTGATACTTTACGCACCCACATTCCGCAATGACATGGGGCTGAAATACTATGACATCGACCACAGACAGGTCATAGCGGCTGCTAAGGAACGCTTCGGCGGGAACTGGAAGATGATATGCCGCTACCACATAAAGGTGGCTGACAAGCTGAAAAACCGCAGGACAGATGATGATATACTGGACGGCAACAGCTACGGCGATATCCAGGAACTTATGACTGTGTGCGACATAGGCATAACTGACTACTCCAGCTGGATATGCGATTATGTGCTGGGCAGCGGTGCAGGTTTCCTGTATGCGCCCGACCTTAAAGCCTACGGCAAGGAGAGAGGTTTCTATTATCCGCTTGACGAGACACCCTTCCCGCTTTCGGAGAACAATGATGAACTGATAAGGAACATACTCACCTTTGACAAGGAGAAGTATGAGGAGAAGCGGCAGGCATTCCTCAAGGCAAGGGGCTGCCGTGAGGACGGCAGGGCGGCTGAGAGAGTCGCTGCGCTGATAAACAAGATAATGAAGAAGAAGTAACGGTAGTTTTACCGAAATATATGAAAACAAGGTGATAGATAATTATGCTGGACATTGTCCTATTATGTACTGACCACGGCAAGACCAAGCAGCAGCTGAACAGACTGCTGATGACCTCCTGCTTTGAGGACGGCGAGATAGATGTGACCATCGCCGATTTCACGGGAGACCTGAAAATAACCAAGCAGGACGGCGTGCACACCTTTGACGCCAGCAAGATGACGCTGGGCAAGGGACTGAATGCAGCGCTGGACAAGACTTCGGGCGAACTGATAATGTTCGCTGCCACCGACGGCAAATACACTGACAAGGGTCTGAAACGGATAATTTCAGTGACCAAGCGCACGGGCATAAGTTCGCTGCACCCCTGGTATACCAATTCCAACGGCGAAGTGGTATCCGTGACAGGTTTCAAGATAAACACCGACAGAAAGGATTCCATGCTGGTAGACCTGACTGTCAGCCCTGAGAAATTCCACCTGTGCTTTGCAGCTTTTGCATTCAGGAAGGAACTGTTCGACGGCAGACGATTTGATGAAGACCTGCCGCTGGAATGCGAGCATAAACTGCTGATGGAAATGCTTGACAGCAACGGCAAGTATACCTTTATAGATGAACAGTTCCTGATGATAGACCCGCCCGAACTGGATTTCTTCAACTATTCGCCGCAGTTCGACAGGGGCTGGTATGAGGAATGCATGGACGATTTCCTCATAGATGCGGTCAAGGACGATTCTTCGGAATTCGTGCAGAGGTTCGTGCTTTACATGATATTATGCAGATACGCATGCAACATGAATGAGAGAGACAAGGGACTTCTCAATCCCGAGGAAGCACAGGCATTCTTTGACAGAACAGGCAAAGCACTGAGAAACATCGACGATGTGGTCATCGCAAGCTGCAACATACTCAACGGCAAAAGCATAGTGCCCAAGTTCCTGTCGCTGAACCTGCTGAGAATGAAGTACGGCGATGAAAACCTGCTGCCCACCATCTCAGCCACCGCAGGCGAGATATCCGCACATATCGGCGGGGCACAGATATGGAAGCTGGACGGCACCAAGATAGAGTTCAAGTCGGTTTACAGCGATGACGAAAAGCTGGTAATGGACGGTTTCTTCCCGGGTGTGTATGCTTTCCCCGAGGGCGGCATGAAGATAATCGCACTGATAAACCAGAGTATCCCCTACCCTGTAAGGGAGAACCATATCTACGCACTCAACAAATTCTTCAATATATCCGCAAAGGGCAACTACACATTCTGCTTCACACTGCCCCTTGCAAGCCTTGAAAGGGTAAAGAGCATTTCCTTCTGGCTGGTATACAAGGGCAGAAAATATCCCCTTGATGTCACATTCATCAGGGCGATGTCAAAGTTCAGCAACATGAAAACTTCCTACTGGGTATGCGACAAGAGCATTATCAGCGTTGACCACGGCAGCAGGAGTTTTATGGTCGAGCCGCTGACAAAGAAGGCTCACCGCCATCACGAGCTGGCTTTCCTGCATGCGATGTGGAAGGGCACAAAGGGTACATGGAGACTGAAAATGGTCGGCAACCGTGTGCTTTACTGGGTGACAAAGCCGTTCTACAAGAACAAGAAGATCTGGCTGACTCAGGACAAGCTGTTCAAGGCGGGCGACAACGGCGAGTATTTCTACCGCTATGTCAAGGCACATCAGCCTGACGGCATAAAGATATACTACGTGGTGGACAAGAAGTCCCCCGACTATCCCAGACTCAAAAAGGAATTCGACACCGTGCTGGTATTTAGCTCGCTCAAACACCGCATAATTGCGCTGCATACCGACCTGATGCTTGCCACACATGTTGACACACTGACCTGCAACGGCTACTACGGTGCGATACAGAAGTACTTCAAGGACCTGTACAACGCAAGGGTGGTATGCCTGGCACACGGACTTACCATACAGCGCATAGCGCAGTATCAGAACAGAGTTTTCGATAATACCCAGCTCTACTTCTTCGCATCGAAATACGAGGTGAAGAACGTCAGCCACGATGTGTATGACTATTTCGATGAGAGGGCACTCTGCCTGACAGGTCACGCAAGGTATGACGGACTGAAGAGCAAGGACAAGAAGATAATACTGATAACCCCGACATGGCGCCGCTCGGTGACTACGGGCAAGGCTGCTAAGGGTCAGGTATACGGTCACAGCTCGAACTTCGTGCACAGTGACTACTACAAGATATACAACGGACTCATCAATGATGAGCGCCTGATAAAGACAGCCAAAGAACACGGCTACCGCATAGTCTACCTGCTGCACCCTGCCATGAGCAGCCAGCTGGAGGACTTTGAAAAGAGCGACGGCGTGGATATAGTTGCTGCGGCAAGCGATATAAGCTACGAAAAGATACTGACCGAATCAAGCCTGATGGTCACTGACTATTCGGGCGTGCAGTTCGACTTTGCTTATATGAAAAAGCCGCTGGTATACTATCACCCCGATATACTTCCTCCTCAGTATGAGGCAGGCGGTCTGGAATATGAGACGATGGGCTTCGGTCCGATATGCCGTGACCATAAGCAGATAGTCGATACACTGTGCGGCTATATCGAGCGCAGCTGCGTGATGGAGGATATGTACAAGGAACGTGTTGACGATTTCTTCCAGTATTCCGACCACAACAACTGTGAGCGTATATTCAAGAAGGTCATGGAATTCCAGAACAGGTTTGACAAGGTCAATGAATATGAATATATCAAGGAGGCCGAATGATGAGCCTTCTGGGATACACTTCAAAGGAATACAAGGACGAGCGTGGCAGAGACTACTATTTTGACAATGCCAAGTTCATACTGATATTTTTCGTGGTGCTGGCACACGCTGTCAGCCCGCTTCAGTACACCATGCCTAAGGTGGCGGCAGTGTGGAAGATGATAAACGCACTGCACATGCCCTGCATGATCTTCATAACAGGCTACTTTGCCAAAAGCTACATCAGGGACGGCGTGGTAAAAACGCAGCGCCTTGTGACCTACGTGGTATACTACATGGCAGCACAGATCGCAGTTTCGCTGTTTGAATACTTTGTGCTGAACGACCACAACATAGGCAAATCATTCTTCTTCCCACGGTCATCGCTGTGGTACCTGATGTGCATGATCTGGTGGTTCGGTTTTCTGCCCTACATATACAAGATAAAGCCGAAATTCATGCTTATAGGCGCATTCATCGTTGCGATGCTTGCAGGCTATGACAACAAGGCGGGCGATTTTCTCAGCGTACTGAGAATGGTCAACCACTTCCCTTTCTTCCTGATAGGCTACTATTTCAAGAAAGACTGGCTGTTCAAGTTCCGCAATATCTGGACTCAGCTGGGCGCAATACTCATATCGGGTGCCATGCTGGTGTGGACATACTTCCATCTGGAGGTCATACCAAACCGCATAATCACCTGCAATTTCAGCTACTATGACGCAAACCTGAAAACCATGACTTCAATGTCCACCATGTTTATACACAGGATATGCTTCTATCTGGCGGCGATAACGCTGTGCACCTGCTTTCTGCTGCTGGTGCCCAGAGGAAAGGCATTCTTCACACGGTTCGGTTCAAGGACTTTGCAGGTCTACATACTGCACAGGTTCCTTTACCTGTCAGAAAGCAAGTTCGGCTGGTATGAACCTTTTCTCGGTTCTGCCAAAGGTGCGTTCGCAATGGCAGGCATAGCGCTGGCAGTAACACTGATACTTTCACTCAAGCCATTTGAATATCCGTTTATATGGCTGGGAAAAATAAAACTCAAACCTTTTGAGACCAACAACGACGACAAGGTCAAGGTATGAAATCAAGGAGGATAAAATTATGAACATCGCAGTTATTTTCGCAGGCGGCAGCGGCGTCAGAATGGGCGCAGGCATACCCAAGCAGTTCCTGGAGATCAACGGCAAGCCCATCATCGTGCACACTCTTGAACTCTTTGAGAACCACAACGAGATCGACAAGATATACATCGTTATGCTCAACGATTATATCCCCTACATGAACAAGCTGGTCAAGAGATTTGCGCTGAACAAGGTCTGCGGCATTGTTGCAGGCGGCGAGACCGGTCAGGACTCCATCTACAACGGTCTTAAAAAGGCACAGAGCGAGAACCCTGATGATTCCATCGTGCTGATACATGACGGTGTACGCCCCTGGGTCAGCTATGACACCATTTCCCGCAACATCGCAGGCGTTAAGGAGAACGGCAATGCCATCACCTGCACACCCTGCTTTGAGACCATACTGATGTCCACCACAGGCAAGACTGTCGAGACAGTTCCCTACCGCAAGGACACCTACGCTGCACAGGCACCTCAGAGTTTCTACCTGGGTGAGATAATCGCAGATCACGACAAGGTACGTAAGACTGAGAACCGTTATGACAACCTGGTGGATTCCTGCACACTGATAAAGAGTCTGGGCAAGGAAGCACACATGGTAGAGGGCAACAGGGGCAACATCAAGGTAACCACCCCTGAGGACGTTTATATGTACCGTGCACTTATCCAGTACCGTGAGAACGAACAGGCATTCGGCATCGGTTCCACCCCCGATATACTCAAGCAGAAATAATAAGCATATCTATGCATAAAAACGCCGTGGGAAATACATTCCCACGGCGTTTGTTTTTATTGCTTTGTCATCAGCTGATAAGCCAGTTGAGTATCTGGAAATCAGGTCTGACATCGCCGTTGATGACCTCAACGGTGACAGTGTGTTCGGCTGCTTCATCAGATGAGAATATCTCGTCAGCCTTTGCATAGTTGCCCCAGCCTCCGGGGAAATCGCCGTCGATGATGACAGGTTCGTTGTCGTCCACGGTGACAGCGACCTGACCGAAGGTGCCCTTTGTGTTCTTCATGTACAGCATGCCGAGATTCCTGCAATTTATCTTGAAGGTGGCGCTGCCGCCCTCCTCGGTGCCCCAGCCGCCGTTGAAGTTCTGGAACTGTATGCGCTTGGTGAATGTGCCCGCATCTACCACCTCGACAGTTTCGGGAGTATCCATCGAACCGAGAGTAGCACCTGCGAACTTATCACCTGTGGGTGACTCGACTGCTGCGGGGTCAAACGGGGTTACTTCCTTGTTCTCGCTGTCCAGGTCTGCCTTGACCTGTTCAAACAGATTCAGCACGCACTGCGCCATCACAGCATGGCCTGCATCGTTGGGGTGAACGTTGTCGTTTGAGGTATCCTGCCATGTAAAGTTGCCCGCATCTATCTCGGGGATTATCGCATCGTGGTAGGATATCATGGGGATATCATAGGTCTGTGCCACTGCAAGGTGCGCATTCTGGGGAGAACCGCCGCCCTCTGTTGAGGGTTCGATGATGATGACTGCGGGGTTATTGGGCATGGCAAGGCACTGTCTCACAAGGCTGTCCATTGTGGACTGATACAGTTCGTTGTCCTGGTCATTGATGAACTCGATGAAGATTATATCGCTCTCCTCGGGCACATCTCTGTAAGCCCTGTGCACTGCGCAGTAGGAATCCGTTGCGCCTATGCCCGCATTTGTGCCCATCACATAGAAGCCCATGTTCTCCTCCCACCAGGCGGTTATCAGGTTGGCATACTGCTTTGCTGAACCTGTTGCGCCGGTGCCTGCGGTGATGGAGTCACCCAGATAGCAGATGTTGGTTATCGCCTTCGGGTCATCTATGGCACGCTGAAGCTTGGCTGCAAGGCGTGAAGTATCACCGTGGTTCAGCAGTGACCTGCCCAGCATATTTTCGGTGGCGCCCTGTGTGAAATCATAAGGACCGTCATTTACGGGGTACTGTGCAAGCAGCACATCTGACGGAGAACCGTCTCCGCTTTCGGCGGCATCGTCGCCTGTGTTTTCAGCACCCTCATCTTCTGCGGGGGGTTCGCTCTCAGCATCACCATCGTCGGACTTTTCTGCCTGTACGGCAGTTGTCTCCGCCTTCGACGAAGCAGTGTCGGTACTGTCACCGCAGCCTGCGAACGCTGCTGAACAGATACACAGTGCAAGTATCATAGCGATCGTTTTTTTCATGTCTGATTTTCCTTTCATATCACAATATCCTTCTGCCGTTAACGGCTATACCTTTTGTGCCTATATTATACAACATCTTTATGAATTTTTCAATAGGTGAACGATTTTTTTATCAGCCTGCAAGCCCTGAATTTTCAGCGACGTGCTGCGGTGATAACAATATCATATCAGTCGGATAGTTTGTTAAAAAAAAGGAAAAATATGTTGTGCATAGTGCCGAAAAAGTCGTTTTAATTTTGTCCTGTTGCATATAGCAAATTCAGGCAAAAAATGCTATAATAAATTAGTATGCAGACTATACTGTAACCTTCGGCAAAAGCCGTTTACTATGATACTCACGGAGGTCAAGATGATGAGTATGAGATATATTTCAAGACTATTGCGCCGTGCTGTGCCTGCGATAATGTGCGCAGCTGCGGTGATGATTAGTTCGGGCTGCTACCTGCTGCCCGATGAGGAGGAAGCTGCCATACCGCCTGCGGTAAAGGCAAGCGAGGTCAGCTATACCACGGTGACTGCCAAGCGCAAGGATATCGAAAAGAAGCTGACTTCGACAGGCACGGTAACTGCCGAACGTCAGTATGACCTTAGCTATGAAAAACAGAGCGGTGTCATATCCGAATTCTATGTACGTGCAGGAGACCATGTTGCCGAGGGCGACCCCATCTGCGAGATAGACACCACCGACCTTGACGACCAGATAGCCGAGAAGGAACTGTATCTGCAAAAGGCAAGGCTGAATGTTGACATGATATGGGAAAGCGGCGGCACACAGGCCCAGATAGACTCGGGGTATATGGGCGTACAGCTGATACAGAGAGAGCTTGATAAACTCAAGGAAAACAAGGAGGGCGCAGTGCTGCGCTCGCCGATAGACGGTGTGGTATCACAGCTTGCCGATGTGCGGGCGGGCGACAGCGTAAGTTCGGGACAGACGGTCGCAACCGTCATTGACACCACTGCGCTGTACATTGCGGTAAAGCCCGATGACCTGACGAAGTTCCCCGTGGGCACAAAGGTGCAGATACGCATAAATCAGGATTACTATGACGGCGTTGTTTTCATGGACCCCACCTCGCTGGCAGAGCATCAGGCTGAGGTAAAGGCGAGCCATGAGGAGGAGGACAAGACAGGCATAAGCTACGAAGCCGACACCATCTACGTGCGTTTCGACGGCGATGTCCCCGCTGATGCACTGGGTCAGCTGGCTGATGTGATACTGGTGCTGGACAAGTCGGAGAATGCAGTGGTCATCTCAAACAATCTCATCAAGAAAGTTGACGGTGAGAAGGTCGTTTACCTGCTGAAAGACGGCGAAAAGGTGGCTGTGCCCGTTGAGATAGGTCTCAGCACAGGTTCGCAGTCTGAGATACTTTCGGGCGTTGAAGAGGGCGACGAACTGGTGCTCAAATAATTCGTTATCATCGACACTAAGATAAGCAAGGAGCAAATACTGTAATGTTCACACTTCTGCTTCGCAAAATGCGAAATACCAAATGGATGGTGTTCTGCCTGCTGATAGGCTTCATCATGGCATCGGCTATGATGAGCACCATACCCATATATATGAATGCTTCACTTCAGCGAATGCTGGTGAAGGACATGGGAGCCTTCCAGGAGGAGTTCATGATATACCCGGGGTCATACAACACCTCGCACAGCTTCAAAAGCGGCATGAAGACCGATGCTCAGCTGGAAACAATGAGCGAGTACGTGAAAACGGTGGACGAACAGTTCGGGGCACTGGGGCTGCCTGATGTGGGCAGCAAAAAGGTCATACTCGACACCTACCTTTACTGCAAGTCCTTCTCCATAGAGGACGGCGAATCCCCTGCAAGACTGACTGTCGGCGGCATGTCGGATATAACCGAACATTCTGCGGCAGCTTCGGGCAGAATGTTGAAAAAGGGACAGCGCAGCGACGGTGTGTTTGAGTGCATGGCGACCGAGAAGTCGTTAAAGACCAACGGACTGGCGCTGGATACCGTTTATGAGATAGCAAACGTCATGGGCAATGATAAGTCCATAAAGATAGAGATAGTCGGGCTGCTGGACGTGGCTGACGAGAACGACCCTTACTGGGCTGAGGGAATAGACGAAGCCTACACCGCTGCGGTGTTCACCGACTATGATACCATGCTTGATGAGATGATACCCACAGGTGCTGTTAACATCTCAAAGGCAAGCTACAACTATTTCATCGACTACACAAGGCTGGATATCTCACAGCTTGGCGGCATAAACGACAGCTATTCAAAGCAGAAGGAGACCTTCAAGAAAAACGGCATAGGCTTCACCATGCCCGCAAAGGATATCCTTTCGGACTACGCAAAGCGTTCCACTCAGCTGACACTGCTGCTGTGGCTGTTGCAGATACCTGTCATACTCATGATAATCTTCTACCTGTTCATGGTATCAAAGCTGAACATCGAACAGGAAAAGAACGAGATAGCCATATTCAAAAGCCGTGGCGCTTCAAACAAGCAGGTGCTGGGAATTTACGCTATGGAGTCGATGGTGCTGGGCATCATCACTGCGGCGGCAGGTCCCTTTGCGGGACTGGGGCTTTGCAGGATACTGGGTGCTTCCAACGGCTTCCTTGAATTTGTCAACCGCCGTGCAATGCCCGTAAGGCTGACGGTCGAGGCATTCGTCTATGCGGCAGCGGCTGTGCTGGTGTTCTTTGTGACAACACTGGTGCCCATCGTGCCCGCTTCAAAGACCACCATAGTTGAACACAAGCAGTCAAAGGCTAAAAAGAAAAAGCTGGCTCTCTGGGAAAAGGTGGGGCTTGACTTCATTCTGGCGGGCGGTTCATTTGCGTGGCTGTACTACTACAACCGCACACAGGCAAAGCTGATAGAACTGGGTGTCACCGACACCACTGCGACCGTCAACCCTCTGATGTTCGTCACATCTACCGCATTCATACTGGGACTGGGGCTGTTTCTCATAAGGGTCTACCCGCTGTTCATCAGGATAATAAGCAGGATAGGCAAAAGGTTCTGGTCGCCTGCACAGTATGTGTCGCTGACCAATATTGGGCGTTCCACCACAGGGCGTGAAAGGTTCCTGATGCTGTTTCTGGTGCTGACAGTTTCGCTGGGCGTGTTCTTTGCGAACACCGCAAGGGCACTTAACAGAAATGCCGAGGAGACTGTATACTACGCTAACGGCGCAGATATCGTGCTGACTGAGGAATGGTATTCAAGCAAGACCGAAGCTGCACAGAAAAGTGCGGCACCCACCAACACAGGTGCGCCGCAGGCAGCTGCCGAACCCGAGGAAAGCGAGGAAGATGACACGACTACGGTGGTGACCTACACCGAACCCGTTTTCGAGAGATTTGAAAAGCTGGCAGGCGTGCAGCACACCGCAAAGGTGTTCCGCCGTGACGGTGTGACACTCAAAAGCAGCAAGATGACGGTGGTAAAGCGCACCGCCCAAACTGACAGCAAAAAGCGTGAGGATTATCTCGACCAGGATATGAATGCGAAGTCTGCCAACACAGACAAGAACGTTCAGCTTATGACCATACAGCCTGCGGAGTTCTCAGAGGTCATAAACTTTGAACCGAGACTGCTGCCCACCCACATAAACAACTACCTTGAAGCGCTGGCAGAATACACTCCGGGTGTGATACTTTCATCGTCCTTCAAGGACTATGGACTGGAACTGGGCGACACCGTTGAATGCGAGTGGGGCGCAAACGACCCCTTTGATGTGACTGTGCTGGCTTTCGTGGACTACTGGCCATCGCTTGACCCATACGCTGAGGCAGGCGACGGAAGCTATATGGATTTTGCTGTGATGAACTTTGACTATGTGAACGTTCAGACCAACATGGAACCCTATCAGGTCTGGATAGACCTGGAGGAAGATGCGTCTGTGCAGGAGTTCTATGATTCGGTGGAAGATGCACACATCGCCGTGACAGGCATGACTTCCGCCAAGCAGGAACTTATCGCCAAGAAGAACGACCCCATGCTGCAAGGCATGAACGGTGCGCTGACACTGGGCTTCATCACAATAATGATAATGTGTATAATCGGCTTCCTGATATACTGGATACTCTCCATCAAAAGCAGGACATTGCAGTTCGGTATACTGCGTGCTATGGGCATGAAATACCGTGAGATAATCGCCATGATAGTCTATGAACAGATACTGGTATCGGGCGTTGCCATACTGGCTGCCATATTCATAGGCGGCATCACCAGCGAACTTTTCGTTCCGCTGTTCCAAAGCGTACTCGATGTAAGCAGCCGTGTGCCCGAGTTTGCAGTTATCCCCGAAAGGGACGACTACATCAAGCTTTACACCGTGATAGCAGTCATGCTGCTGGTGGGCTTCCTCGTGCTGGGCAGACTGATAGGCAGGATCAATATTTCAAAGGCTTTGAAGCTTGGCGAAGATTAAGAATAGTTTACGGGTTGTTCCTGTGGGAACAGCCCGTATTGCATGTCGACCGCCGCTTGAATGAGAGCAGCTTTAAATTTGTTTATTAAAACGAACAAATAGCTCTTGCAATTTTGAATACTTTGTGATATAATTATTTTATTATGGATATAAGGATTTTGACGGCATTTTAACGCCGTCGTGTATGAAGGAAGATAACATAAGGAGATAAGAAGGAAATGGAAGAAAAACGACCGAGTATCGGGTTGGTAGTCTCGAATATTACCGATGTTTTCCCCAACAGCATATCAAAGGGTGCTATGAAGGAAGCTGCACGTCTTGGCACTGACCTGACCATATTCCCTGGTAAGTATGTGGGGCTGGAACATAGATATTTTATTGCAGATGCAAGGTATGAATATCAATATAATGTACTGTTCGATCACGCCGCCGCATCGGGGCTTGACTACCTGATAGTCGCAGTGGGCACGGTGGCTTACGCTTATGATACCCAAAAAAAGCAGGAGTTCATGAAAAAGTTCGGCACAAAAAATGTGCTGAGTCTTTCATCGGTGCTTGAAGGGTACGACTACCTGATGTATGACAATCAGTCGGGAATACTCGATGCCATAAGACATCTGGCAAAGCAGGGCAAAAAACATATCGGCATGATGGTCGGTGACCTGAATAATCTGGAATGTCAGGAAAGATATCTGGCATACAGAAAGGGTCTTGAAGAAAACGGGCTGGAATTCACCGACAGCTATATGATAACCAGCGACATATCCGAAAAATGCAGGGCGGAAGCCTATGAACTTATAGAACGCAACCCCGACCTTGATGCGGTGATATGCGTCAATGACCAGATAGCTATGGTGATGTACGACGCCATACGTGCACACGGCAAGCGCATAGGCAGAGATATTGCGGTGGTGGGCTTTGATGACCAGCCATTCGCCGCTGAACTTGACCCGCCGCTGGCAACAGTGCGGGCAGATGCGGAATATCTTGGTGCAAGAAGCGTGCAGAAGGCTGTGAACTTCCTGCGGGGCATTGAGGACAATGAAAATCATGTACCCACAAAGTTCATCGCAAGGCAGTCTGCATTCTCGCAGATAGATATATACTCGCCCGAACACCTTGACCTCTCGATGGACCATGAGGTGCTGAGAGAACGTCTGTATGAGCTGCTGAAAGAACGTGAGGAGAACTGCGAAGCCGTAAACAATGTGGTGCAGCTTTGCCTGGCGATACTCGGCAGCATCAATAATGACCTTATCCCAAGGGACGCCACAGATGCAGACCTCAATAATATACTTGATATGATAGACACTTATTTTGCCAAAGGCGTGTTCCTGCCCGAAAGCGTAGCTAAGATATACAGCCTTGTAGACAACGCCTATACATGGGCTAAGGACAAGTGCGGTGAGACAAGCAGGCGGTATCTTGAAATGATATATGAGTACCTGTATAAGCGCATAAGCGGCGAAATAATGGGCAATTACCGTCAGCAGCTTTACCGCATGGGCGACAGAAAGCATATCGAGAACATATTTATCCGTGACACGCTGATGTTTGACGGCAACCTGCGTGACAGCTATTCCGTGATACTGAGGAGACTCAGCGACCTGGGTGCTGATACAGCCTTCCTCTACCTGTTCAAAGAACCCATCGAACACAGGCAGGGAGATAAGTTCCCGAAAGATGTGCAGTGGTATTTCAAGTCATACAGCTACGGCAACCACACCTTCACAGTGCCGCCCGAGGAACAGAAGATAACCCCGCATGAGGTGTTCGACAACAAGTATCTTGTGATAGACAGGCAGCATACCTTTGTGGTGGCTGATATCTATTCGGGCGAGACACAGTACGGCATTGCGCTGCTGGAACCCAAGACAGATGAGTTCTTTGACGAACTGGAATTGGCGGTATACCAGATGTCGTCTGCTGTGCGCACCATAGAACTTCTCAAAGGACAGGAAAAGATGCTGGCTGAACTGCACAGCAGGAACCTTGCCCTTGAAGCCACTTCCCGTGAGGACGAACTGACCTCAGCACTGAACCGCAGAGGTTTCTATATGGCGGCTGACGAACTGATAAACGATTCAGAGAACGATGAGTTCGTGCTTTGCTATGCCGATATGGACAATCTCAAACAGGTCAACGACAACTACGGTCACAAGGAAGGCGATTACTGCATAAAGCTGACAGCTGACACACTTAAAGCCGCACTGGGCGAAAACTCGGTGATAGGCAGGGTCGGCGGCGACGAATTTGTGGGCATAGCCCCCAGAAGCGCAGACTGCACGGCTGAACTTGTCAACGGGCGATGCAGGCAGATAGTCAGTGATTTCAACGATTCGATGAAAAAGGTATACCTGTTCGGCATGTCAACAGGCGCCTATGACTGCGAGCTGCAAAACAGCTATGACCTGCAAAATGCGGTCAACAAGGCAGACGGTCTGCTTTATGAGAAAAAGGCGCTGAAAAAGCGCAGCATAAAAAGAGAATAAAAACAGCCCCTGCATCACGAAAATGCAGGGGCTTTGCTTATCTGTCTATCTTCATGCTCTCGATGAGTCTGTCGAACATTTCTTTCAGACCCACCTGCGGCTTCCAGCCCAGGGCTTCGGATCTTTCTGTTGCCAGATTCATCTTTACCTTCGGGTTGTAGCCAAGCTTTGTAACGTCCTCAGCGATGTTGAACACCAGCTTTGTTCCGCTTTCGGGATAGTTGTCTATGAGCATCTGTGCCATATTCCTGATGGAGATGAGGGTATCCTTGTTGGCAACATTATATGCTGTTGCAGTTTCACCCTTGAGCAGCACTGTGAGTATGCCTGTTACAGCATCGCTGATATAGCAGTAGTTGCGCTCGGTGGAACCGTCTGTCATCAGCACTATATCAGTGCCCTCGATGATGGCTCTTGCGAACTGTGCGAAAACTCTGCCGTCGTTATAGCCCACGCCTGCGCCCATGCTCTGGCAAAGTCTTGCCACCTTTACAGGCACGCCGTACTCGTGTGCGTAGGAAGTGCACAGCGTCTCAACTATCCTCTTGCCCTCGGAATAGCTGCTTCTGACACTCATGGGGTCGATGCTGCCGAAGGTGCTCTCATCAACGGAAGGCAGGCTGAAATCCACCACGCCGTATACCTCCAGCGATGACAGGTATACCATGCCTGCCACCTGCTTCTCCTTTGCCAGATCAAGCAGGTTCCTTGTGCCGTTTATGGCTGTGAATATGGTCTCCACAGGGTAGTCAACGAACGCCTTTGAGCTGGTTATGCTTGCGCCATGTATGATGTAGTCGATGCTGCCATCATAGCTGTAAGGTGCTGTGACGTCCTGCACCAGCAGCTCCAGCGCTGCGCTGTCAGCATACTTGAAAAGCTTTTCAGCCTTCTCCCTGTTGCGCACAGCAGCGATGACCTTCATTCCGAGACTGCGCTCTGCATTGGCGTTGAGCAGTGTCATTACCATCTGTCCGCCTATAAGACCTGTTGCGCCCGTTACCAGCACTGTCTTGCCTTTGAACTTGTCCCATTCGATGAAATCCGCTGCCGAAGCACGCTCAACGTCCTCCTGCATTATCCTGTTATCCGATAGCTTCATTGTTCAGTCCTCCCTGATCTGAATATATTATTATGGTCGTCCCGCCGAAACATCACTGTCCGCCGATTATGCGCTTTGCCATTTCTTCTGCCTGAGAATATGTGGAAAGCTCGCCGCATTCCGCCCTGAGTTTTGCCGAATTCGGCAGCCCCTTGACATACCATGCCACGTTCTTGCGGGCTTCCTTCATGCCACGTTCTTCGCCCTTATACCTGCAAAGGTATGAACAGTGTTTCAGCATCATCTCCATACGTTCGGCTATGTCGGGGTCGGGCAGCACCTCGCCTGTTTCCAGATAATGCTTTATCTCACGGAACACCCATGGTCTGCCGTAGCTGCCCCTTGCCAGCATCACCAGGTCACAGCCTGTTTCCTCGTACATTCTTTTGCAGCTTTCGCCGTCCTTAACATCGCCGTTGCCGAACACAGGCACACTTACAGCCTGCTTTACCTGCCTGATGATCTCCCGGTCAGCCTCGCCCGAATAGAACTGCTGCCTTGTACGCCCGTGCACTGCCATTGCAGCCACACCTGTCTGTTCAAGGGCTTTTGCAAATTCGACTGCATTGCGTGTGCTGTCGTCCCACCCTGCACGGAACTTTACCGTAACGGGGCAGGCTGCATTTTTGACAGTCTCCCTCGCTATCTCGACCGCACGGGGTATATCCTTCATCAGTGCCGAACCTGAACCGTTCCCGACT
>CAMNMO010000011.1 GCA_946544695.1 uncultured Ruminococcus sp.
CCCTCGTAAGGAAGGTTTCCATCGTTCCTCTGGAAGTTATCATCAGAAACGTTGCAGCAGGCAGCTTCTCCAAGAGAATGGGCGTTGAAGAAGGCAGACAGCTGCTGACACCCATACTGGAATTCAGCTACAAGAACGATGATCTGGGCGATCCTTTCATCAACGATTACTACGCACTGGCACTGGGTCTGGCTACTAAGGAAGAGCTTGACGATATCGCTAAGTACGCTTTCATGGTAAATGACTACATGGTCAAGTTCTTTAAGGGCGTTGGCGTTGACCTGATCGACTTCAAGATCGAGTTCGGCAGAACTTCCGACGGCAAGATAATCCTTGCTGATGAGATCTCTCCCGATACCTGCCGCTTCTGGGACAGCAAGACCCACGAGAAGCTGGACAAGGATCGTTTCCGCAGAGATATGGGCGGTGTAGAGGACGCTTATCAGGAAATGATGAAGAGAGTTCTGGGAGAATAATATATGGGCGGATTTTTCGGTGCGGTCTCCGCTAATGACTGCATACAGGACGTTTTCTTCGGAACTGACTATCATTCACATCTGGGTACAAGAAGGGGCGGCATGACCTCTTATGCACCCGAGGTGGGATTCCAGAGAAACATACACAGCATCGAGAACTCACCCTTCAGGACAAAGTTCGAGAAGGACGTTGAGGCGATGCGGGGCAAGGTCTGCATAGGCTGCATAAGCGATACCGACCCTCAGCCCATCATGGTGCGCTCAAAGCTGGGACTTTACGCTGTCTGTTCCATAGGCGTTATACATAACGCAGAACAGCTGTCACAGGAGCTTTTGCAGAGCGGCTGTGCAAATTTCGAGACTATGAGCAGCGGTGCCATCAATTCCGCAGGTCTGATAGGTGCGCTCATCGCACAGAAGGACAGCTTCGTTGAAGGTATACGCTATGCACAGGATAAGATAGTAGGTACCATGTCACTGGTCATCATGACGGAGAACGCCATAATCTGCGCCAGAGACAAGGCAGGCAAGCTGCCCATCATCATAGGGCAGAGGTCTGACGGCTACTGCTTCTCGTTTGAAGATTTCGCTTACCAGAAGCTGGGTTACAAGACATGCCATGAACTGAAAGCAGGAGAGATACTCAGGCTCACGAAGGACGGCTATGAGATAATGGCAGAGGGTACTGATGAAATGAGCATCTGTACATTCCTTTGGACTTATTACGGCTATCCCAACTCCAACTACGAGGGCGTGAACGTAGAGGGCATGAGGATACGCAACGGCATGATAATGGCTGAGAACGACATCAAGAACGGCAGACTGCCGGATGTTGACTATGTCTGCGGTGTGCCTGATTCGGGTACGCCCCACGCCATCGGCTATGCCAACAGAAGCGGTATCCCCTTTGCAAGACCTTTCATAAAGTACACCCCCACCTGGCCGAGAAGCTTTATGCCGACGAACCAGTCGATGAGGAACAGGGTGGCTAAGATGAAGCTGATACCCGTGCACGAGTTCATCGAAGGAAAAAAGCTGCTGTTCGTTGATGACAGTATCGTCAGGGGCACGCAGATGAGAGAGACCGTTGAGTTCCTCTATGAGAACGGAGCTAAAGAAGTACACATGAGGTCGGCTTGCCCGCCCATCATGTACGGCTGCAAGTACCTGAATTTCTCAAGAAGCACATCTGAGCTTGAACTTATAGCGAGACAGATAATTGACGAGAATGAGGGCACTGAGGGCGTCAAGTTCATCAGGGAATACAGCGATTCCAACACCGAAAGGGGCAGACTGCTGAGAGATGAGATATGCCGCAGGCTGAAGCTCACCTCGCTGGAATTCCAGTCTCTGGAAGGTACTGTAAGGGCTGTGGGCAGACCCGAGTGTGGTCTGTGCACCTACTGCTGGGACGGCAAGGAATGAATCAAGTATCAACAAACATACAGACCGAAAGGATCAACTTATGAACAATAACAGCTATTCAAACAGCTACAAGGAAGCAGGCGTGGACGTTACTGCCGGCTACAAGGCAGTTGAGCTGATGAAGCAGTATGTCGGAAGAACGATAACTAAGGGCGTTATAGACGGCATAGGCGGCTTCGGCGGACTTTTTGAGCTGGACATGACAGGCATTCAGAAGCCTGTACTGGTGTCGGGCACTGACGGTGTGGGCACCAAGATAAAGATCGCCTTCCTGCTGGACAAGCATGATACAGTCGGTATCGACTGCGTGGCAATGTGCGTCAATGATATAATCTGCTGCGGTGCAAAGCCCCAGTTCTTCCTTGATTATATCGCATGCGGAAGAAATATCCCCGAGAAGATAGCAAGCATCGTTTCGGGCGTGGCAGAAGGCTGCGTTCAGGCGGGCTGTGCACTGGTCGGCGGCGAGACTGCCGAGCACCCCGGTCTTATGCCTGAAGAGGAGTACGACCTGGCTGGTTTCTCTGTGGGCGTTGTGGACAAGGACAAGATACTTGACCCCACCACACAGAAGGCAGGCGATGTGATGATCGCTATCAAGTCCAGCGGCGTGCACTCAAACGGCTTCTCGCTGGTAAGAAAGGTATTTGATGTTAACGAGGAGAACCTGGCTAAGCATTATGATGAGCTGGGCACTACTCTTGGCGAAGCACTGCTCACCCCCACACGCATCTATGTAAAGGCTGTGATGAGCCTGCTGGACGCTGTGAAGGTCAAGAGCATCTCGCATATCACAGGCGGCGGATTCTACGAGAATATCCCGAGAGCGCTGCCTAAGGGCATCTCTGCTCAGATAAAGAGAAGTGATGTTCAGGTGCTGCCTATCTTCGACCTTATCGCTAAGACAGGCAATATCCCCGAGAGAGATATGTTCAACACCTTCAACATGGGTGTCGGCATGACAGTAGTTGTTGATAAGGCAGACGCTGATGCAGCTATCGCAGCTATCAAGGCTGCGGGCGAGGACGCTTATGTTCTCGGTGAACTGGTAGACAGCGACATGGGCGTTATCATCTGCTAAAAAGATCCGGACCGCTCCGCTTTGTCGGGTGGTCTGCCAAAGACCACCCGGTGCGGCTGTGCCGGGTGGTTTTCTGCTAATACAGGAGGTATATTTTTTGGATAGTTGGGATTACCGTGACAGAGAAGACAGGCGAAAGAATAAGATACTCTTTCCGTTTACAGGTACATCATTGGGGCTGATAGTCATTATTCTGCCCGAGCTGTTCGCTCTTAACCATGCAGGCCGTAACAAGATCGTGGCAGCCGTAGTCTTAGGACTGTTTGTGCTGGGCGGTATCATGCACATGTTATTGATCGACAGACCGATAAGAAAAGCTACCGTTTATGAGAAAAGAGCCGATTACCGTTCCGCAGGGGTCGGTATACTGATCTTCCTCATCGGTGTGGTGATCTGTTTTTTACGCAGTAAATATAAGCTTTACTGATATATATACGAGGAACAAAAAATGACAACAAAAGAATACGGAGATAAAAATGCACCCGTGGTGATGCTGCTGCACGGCGGCGGACTGGCGTGGTGGAACTACCGTGATGCGGCAGAGGTGCTGAAAGGACGGTATCGTGTGGTGATACCTGCGCTGGACGGTCATGCTGACAGCGACAGACCCTTTACCTCAATCGAGGATAACGCTGCGGGCATCATAGGGTACATAGATGAAAATTTTGGCGGAAGGGTCAGCTTCATAGGCGGGCTTTCGCTGGGCGGACAGGTGCTGCTCGAAATGCTGTCGCAGCGTGGGAACATCTGCGGCACGGCTTTTGTTGAGAGCGCATCGGTAGTTCCCTCAAAGCTGATGGCTGCCATGCTGCCGCCGTCGGTGTGGGCAAGCTACGGGCTTATAAAAAAGCAGTGGTTCGCAAGGGCGCAGTTCAAGTCCCTCAAAATAAAGGCTGAACTATACGATGACTACTACCGTGACAGCTGCCTTATCTCAAAGAAAGATATGACAGCCTTCCTGACAGCGAATCAGCTTTATTCGCTCAAAGAAAGTCTCGGGGGAACTTCGGCAAGGGTGCACATATTCTGCGGAAGTAAGGAAACTTCGCAGATAAAGCGTTCTGCTGAACTTATACACAGCGCTGTGAACGGAAGCAGCTTTAAAGTCATCGACGGGGCTTATCACGGGCAGTTTTCGGTAAACAGCGGCAAGGAGTATGCCAAGGAGGTGCAGGATGCCCTGGTCAAAGATCAAGCACAGGCTTGAAAATGAATATTTAGCGCCTTCACTGCGTGGGCGGATAACATATTTTGCCACATCTTACTCAAAGTGCCCCGACCATGAGGGCAGGGCGGCGATACTGCTTGACGGTGAGGAGATCTTCAAAAGCAGCTATTACGAAAAAATGATGCTGCACAGTGAAAAATTCCACGAACTTGAAGAACAGGGACTGGGCTTTCACGAAAGCTGGTGGCAGGCATTTGATGAAGCTGAAAAAGCAGGCGGATTTGACCAGAAGTGGTTCTATTATGACTTCCGGAAATTTGACAGTCAGCCGATAGAAGAAAGCCTGAAAAGCGAGATGCCGCTCATCAGGATATTCGCCCTGCTCGACAGGCGTGTGGGCAAGCGCAGACTGGTCTCGATGAAAGACGACATGGAAAGCCTGCCGTCTTTCATAAAGATATTCTATAAATTACGCTGCGAAGCGGAGGGCATAGAAACACCAATGAAAGGAAATACAGATATGAAAAATATAGTTGTACTGGTATCGGGCGGCGGAACAAATTTGCAGGCGCTGATAGATTCGCAGGAACGTGGTGAGATAAAGGGCGGCAGGATAAGCTGCGTCATATCTTCCAAAGAGGGCGCTTACGCACTGGAAAGGGCTGCAAAGG
Organism: uncultured Ruminococcus sp.; assembly: GCA_946544695.1. GTDB lineage: Bacteria > Bacillota > Clostridia > Oscillospirales > Ruminococcaceae > Hominimerdicola. The sequence continues at coordinate 4,822 of CAMNMO010000011.1, forward strand.
CAGGCATACCCACAGTTGTGCTGCCCCGTAAGGACTACGCCGACAAGGTAAGTTACAGCATGGCGATAAAGGAAGAACTTGACAGGCAGAAAGCCGACCTGGTAGTGCTGGCAGGCTTCATGATAATACTGGACGAATGCGTCACCAAAGCGTATAATTACAAGATCATCAACGTCCATCCCGCACTGATACCCTCATTCTGCGGCGAGGGCTACTACGGCCTGAAGGTACATGAGAAAGCCCTTGAATACGGCGTCAAGGTCAGCGGTGCGACCATACATTTCGTTAACGAACAGGCTGATGCAGGCGCAATTATCCTGCAAGGTGCGGTGGACGTCGCCAACGACGATACCCCCGAAACTCTCCAGCGCAAGATAATGGAGAACGTCGAGTGGAAGCTGCTGCCCAAAGCAGTGTCGCTGTTCTGTGAGGACAGGATAACCATAAAGGACGGCAAGGCTTACGTTGACCTGAAATAATGCTTGCAATCGGCGGGATTTTCTGGTATAATATAAAATGAATCAGTTTGCGGCATATCTGCTTGAGATATACAACGATATCATCGGTACGAGTGCCCTCTATCCCGAACCCACGGGGTTTGTGCGTGCATTTGTATTGAACCCGCCGGTCGATCCTGCACTTATCATAAGCTTTGACATAATGATGAGACCGGTGATGCGGCTTTATGAGCTTGCATGGACATATACAAAAAAACTGTAAAATTCATTGGTGATATCATCAATGATAAACATATATACAATAACAAGGAGGTCATTTCAAATGAAAACACTTGACATTTACGAGGAGCTGAAAGGCAATTCCTACCCCGGCAGAGGTATCATCATCGGCAAGAGCGCTGATGGCAAGAATGCAGTTACTGCTTACTTCATCATGGGCAGAAGCGTGAATTCCCGCAACAGAGTATTCACCGAGACCGAGGACGGCATCAAGACCGAGGCTGCTGACCCCTCCAAGCTGTCAGACCCCCATCTGATAATCTATTCGCCTGTAAGGGTGCTGGGCAACAAGACCATCGTTACCAACGGCGACCAGACCGACACCATCTATGAACTGATGGACAAGCAGCAGACCTTCGAGCAGAGCCTGCGTACCAGAGAGTATGAGGACGATGCTCCCAACTATACCCCCAGGATATCGGGCATAATGCATGTTGGCGACGGTCAGTACAACTATGCTATGAGCATACTGAAATCCGCTGACGGCGACCCCGACTGCGTTGAGAGATTCACCTATACCTATTCAAACCCCATCGCAGGTTTCGGTCACTTCATACACACCTACATGGGCGACGGCAGCCCCCTGCCCAGCTTTGAAGGCGAGCCCAAGAAGATAACCGTACCCAACGATATCGACGAATTCACAAACGGTCTCTGGAACGCACTGAATGAGGACAACAAGGTATCGCTGTTCGTAAGATACATCGACATCGAGACAGGCAAGGCTGTTTCAAAGATAGTCAACAAGTATACAAAGTAATGGAACGTCAGGCAGTCCGCAGGTTTTCCATAGCCTGCGGTGACGGCTGTTCAATGGGCATGACGGCTGACGGGCGGTATGTTTACGCAGGTCTATGCGGAATGTGACTGTATAGCCTTTGAAGGCTCGCAGACCGAACCTCTGCCTGTTATGGCTGCAAATTATAAAAATATGCCCGTGTATATGGACTATATCAGATATATGACGGAACATCGGGTAATAAGCGGAAGGCTTGAGACCGACAGATCTGTGCTCATCACAGATGACGGTGAAAGGGCATTCGGACTGAAAGACAAGGAGGAACGGCAATGAATGAATATGTTAAGATAATAGAGAATGACGGCAGCTATGATGTGGTCTTTTATATTGACTACCCCGAGATACTGGCGATAGGCGAGGAGCTTTTTCAGATAAACCAAAATGCCTATATGAACGGCTATAACTGGGAGGCACTGCTTGACTGCTACATCACAAAATATGCGCCCGACCTTGCCTTTGAATTTGAAGCTGACAGCGAGGGCGGCATGTATGCGGCATATTTCGAGAAATCAGAAGATGGCGCAAATGCTGCGAACGCTATGGTAAATATCATAAAGTCGCTCATTGAAAACAAGGAGTCGCTGTTCGCATTCGTGCGTGAATACGGTGACGAGATCGACTGGGACTGACATGTTGAGTCTCGCAAAAAGGGGATAGTTCTATGGAAATAACCGCAATGAAATGCCCGAAATGTGCGGGCAGCATAAACTATTTACCGGGACAGCGGGCAGTAAAATGCCCCTACTGTGATTCGGTGCTGGATATCAAGGCTGACCCTGCTGAGACAGCACTTGACCTTGCACAGAAAAAATATCAGAATGCCGATGCTGCAAGAGTTGGTTATCTGAATAAGCTGCGAAGCTGGAAAACCAAAGGCAGGATATTGCTTACAGTGCAGTTCGCTCTGACCATGATAGCTTATTTTCTCACCGAGATAAATTCAAAAGACACAGGCTTGTATAATTTTGGCATGATGCTGGTATTGGCTGTGTTCGTTTCCATTTTTGCAGGACCTATCTGGCTAAAGTCCAAAATACCCCCTGCCCCTCAGAACATCGAAGAACAGCTGAAACTGAAAGGTACTGTGCTGCTGACGATAAAGCTGGTGGCATTTTCCATTCTTGCAATGTTCCTGGGACTGCTTGCAGGTATCATCTTATATCGTTAGATAAATAAAAAATAGGAGAAGTAAATGGAAATAACAGCAATACAGTGTCCGAAATGCGGTGGCGACATAAATTATAAAGCGGGAGACCGTACCGTAAAATGCCCCTACTGCGATCTGATGCTTGAGATAAAAGCTGAGCCCGCCGAGATCGAACTTGAAAAGACAAAAAAAGAATATAGAGATATCGAGCAGTTCAGACAGGAATACGCCAAAAAGACAAAGCGTTGGAAACGCCGCACTTATATCTACTATGCTGCCGCATTCCTGCTGACTATAGCTACATTCCTGCTTGTCACATTCAGCAAAAATCATTCGGGTGGCTATGAAGCAGGAAAGGGAATGTTTCTTCTGCTGTGCTTTTCATTTCTTGCAGTACCCCTTATCTTCACGCAAATGGTGCCTGTTGCCCCGAAAGAGGTCGAAGAACAGCTGCGGATAAAGTCGGGATTTCTCTGTGCTGTCAAGATCGCAGGCATGGCACTGCTGATCTCGCTGGCTGGTGCTTTGATATTTTTTCTTATCTTCAACGCCTTAGGCCGCTGAAAAGCAGACCTTGAAGAAAGGAACGAGATAACAGCGCCTGAAAGCGAGGACTGATATGGAAAGACGATTCCCGAGATTTAAGTATCACCCCGACCCTGTTGGCACAGGGGCTTTCAAAAAGCAGACTGCCCCGGACAGGTGCGAATGCTGCCATGTTTGAAACTGATGTTATCAGAGAGAATATGTATAACGGCGGCAGCCTGCAAGGGTATCTGTTTAAATGCCTTGTCTGCGGCAAATATCAGCTTTATGCCGACTGCGGCTGAACATAAAGACGCAGAGCACGGCAGATGATCTATAATGAAAACACCACAAGAAAATTGTGGATAAGATAAACTTGATTATTAACGGAGGTAATCACAATGGCAAATGAGATGCTTTTGAAGTACGGCTGTAATCCTAACCAGAAGCCGTCAAGAGTTTTTATGGAGGACGGCAAGGATCTGCCCATCGAGGTCCTCAACGGCAAGCCCGGCTACATCAACCTGCTTGATGCTTTCAACGGCTGGCAGCTGGTAAGGGAGCTGAAGGCTGCAACAGGTATGTGCGCTGCAACTTCCTTCAAGCATGTTTCACCCGCAGGCGCAGCTGTCGGCAGACCCCTGACCGAGACTGAGGCTAAGATCTATTTCGTTGACGATCTGGGTGAGCTGTCTCCTATGGCTTGCGCTTATGCAAGGGCAAGGGGCGCAGACAGAATGTCCAGCTACGGCGACTTCATCGCACTTTCTGACGTATGCGATGTTCCCACCGCAAAGATGATACAGCGTGAGGTATCCGACGGCATAATCGCTCCGGGCTATACCGATGAAGCACTGGAGATACTCAAGTCCAAGAGAAAGGGTACCTACAACATCATCAAGATAGATGAGAACTATGTTCCCGCTGAGATCGAGCGCAAGCAGGTGTTCGGCGTGACCTTCGAGCAGGGCAGGAACGAGCTGAAGATAGACAAGGAACTGCTGGCTAACATTGTTACCGAAAACAAGGATATCCCCGATGACAAGCTGGAGGATCTCATCATCTCACTGATAACCCTGAAGTATACCCAGTCCAACTCGGTATGCTATGTCAAGAACGGACAGGCTATCGGTATCGGCGCAGGTCAGCAGTCGAGAGTACACTGCACAAGGCTGGCAGGCAGCAAGGCTGACAACTGGTGGCTGAGACAGAACCCGAAGGTAATGGCACTGCCTTTCAAGGACGATATCCGCAGACCCGACCGTGATAACGCCATCGACGTTTACATAGGCGATGAGTATGAGGATGTTCTGGCAGAGGGCGAGTGGCAGAGGATATTCAAGACCAAGCCCGAGCCGCTGACCGCTGAGGAGAAGAAGGAGTGGCTGGCTAAGAATACCGACGTTTGTCTGGGTTCAGATGCGTTCTTCCCCTTCGGTGACAACATCGAAAGGGCTAAGAAGTCAGGCGTTGCTTACATTGCAGAGCCGGGCGGATCCATCAGAGATGACAACGTTATCGAGACATGCAACAAGTACGGCATGGCTATGGCGTTCACAGGCATCAGACTGTTCCATCACTGATGAGGATAACAGCAATTATCGCAGCAGCGGTCATGGCGCTTTGCCTGACCGCCTGTGCTGCGGATAAGGATAGTTCGGCGGAAAGCTCCAAAAAGGCTGACAGCAGCGCTGCGGTTGCGGAAGCTTCGGGCGCAGACATTTCCGAGGAAAGCAGCGAGGTATCCGAAGAAAGCAGCGAGGTCTCCGAAGGAAGCAGCAAAGCCGCCGAAGAAAGCAGTGAAGCTGCCAAAGAAAGCAGTAAGGCAGACGACAGCAGCGAAGCTGAAAAGGAAAGCAGCGAAGTTCCCGAAAGCAGTCAGGCTGATGAGGAAAGCGAAGCTGAGGAACAGCCCCAGGAAAACAGCGTGCCCGATGAAAATGCCGAACAGCCAAATGTTATAGATGACGATATCTCACTGGTGACGGGTACGGGTTACAGCGTGAATATCGACCTGACAAGATGGGTAGATGTGACAGACCAGGCAGCGCCGCTGGCAAACAACAGTCAGGGCACTGTGCTTGAACATGTCTACGGCTGGCTGCCGGACGGCAAGTCGTCATGCGCCTTTGCTATCTCGGACCTGGGTACAGAGACCACCGAGATAGACTTGCATCAGGTAAAAGCCATGATAGATTCGCAGGCGACCCCCGAAGGTCAGATATTCATAGGCAGCGAGGTGTGCAGTCAGGGAGGTTACAACTGGGTGCGTGCCGAGTATGACCTGGACGCATCTGTCTACGGCGAAAGCGCAAGGTCGGTGCAGTATAACGGTTTTTACGGCACCTATCAGATGACGGTGTCATTCTCCATAGCCGAGAACAGTATCGGCAATATGGACGATGATATCAACGCCATCATAGATTCGATACAATTAGGATAAAAGAGCCGTGTGATACGGCAGGAAAGTAAAATGAGGAGAGACTAGAATGAAAAAAGCTATCATAGCAGCTGTTGCTGCGGCACTGGTATTGTCACTGGCAGCCTGCGGAGAAAGCAGCGATGCACAGGAAAGCAAGGCTGAGACCACCACCACGACCGCTGCCGAAAATAAGGAAGCCGAGAATACCGATGGTGAGGATAAGGACGATGCCGACAGCGAAGCAGAGAACGCTGCTGAGACAGAGGCACCCGCCGAAACAGAATCCGCTGCCGAAACAGAGGCTCCCGCTGAGGACGGCAAAGAGGTATTCAATGCGGGCAACTTTACCTTTGAGTTTGATAATAACGACTGGATAGTCACCAGAAATGAGGGCGTAGGCTGTAAGCTTAGCCACGTTGTCAATGATGAGCAGGCTGAAAATTATTCCTATCAAGTGGTCATCAATGTTGAGACAGGCTATGACTATGACACTGTAAAGCAGGGCGTTCTCTCGCTGTATGAAGGCAATGCCGTGCTGGGCGACCCCACCGATGAGGAACTCAACGGAATGCCCGTTGAAAGGATACATGGCGAACTCAACGGCGATGGTTCCGCTGCTATGGCTGATATAGACCTGTTGTTCTGCCAGCCCGAGGGCGAGGAAGGCACACTGGTCGTAAGGTTCACAAAGGTGAGCATCGACGGCAGCAGCTTCGAGGAAGCAGAGGAAGATATCAACGAGCTGCTTGCAAGCATCAGCCACAACTGATAAACTGACGTAAAGCGGGTTAGATGATGAAAAGAACAGTGATAGCTGCACTTGCAGCACTGCTTGCCGTAACGATGACGGCTTGCGGAAACAAGGATAAGAAGGATGGCTCGGGCAGAGTTGAAAAGCTGCCGCCCGTCACACAGCAGGCAACAGCCGAGGAGGATACCACCGAAGCAGAGGAAACGGCTGCACCCGAAACGACACAGGCAGAAGAAAGCGACGAGCCTGTGGTGATAGAGCTCAAAGACCCCGATGCCGAAGACAGCGGGGCGGAAAGCAAGGCTGCGGATAACGCTGCTGCCGGCGCCCCATTCACTTTCAAAGCTGACAGCAGCAAGTGGATAGTTGAACAGGACGATGTCAGCGCTGCCATAACTTACAACAGCGATGACATACAGTTTGCAAAGGGCAACTGCACCGTCATGATAAATGCACGTACCGTTGAGGATATGGAGGACAGAGGGCTCAGTGAACTGGCAGATGCAATAGTCGATTCAAAGGGGCTGACCGATAAGGTGACTGTCAGCAGCCGTGGCGAAAGCGTGTTGGGCGGACATGATGCCTATAAACTCAGCTGCCTGTATACCGTCAATGGCGTAGAGTTCGACCTGGATATCTACGTGATGGCAGAGGGCACACAGGTCATCGAGACATGGGTGATGTCCTACAAGGACTGCACAGATGCGATGCAGGAAAACTTTGAACAGGTGCTGGACACCGTGGCGTTTAAATAAGTCCCTATCGTCAGGGAAAAACAATTTCAGATAAAGGATGTGTTTTTATGAAAATACTGGTAGTTGGCGGCGGCGGACGTGAGCATGCCATCATCGCTAAGCTGGCACAGTCGCCTAAGGCTGAGAAGATATACTGCACCCCGGGAAACGGCGGTATAGCAGCAATGGCTGAATGCTTCGATGTGGGAGCGACCGATATCGACGGCGTTGTGGCACTGGCTAAAAAGCTGGCTGTCGATCTTGTGGTAGTTGCACCCGATGACCCGCTGGTGCTGGGCATGGTGGACGCTTTGCAGGCTGAGGGCTTCATGACATTCGGTCCTAAGAAGGCTGCGGCTATCATCGAGGGCTCAAAGGTGTTCTCAAAGGAACTCATGAAGAAATACGGCATACCCACCGCAGGCTACGAGGTATTCAAGGACAGCGAGTCTGCCATAGCTTACGTAAAGAAACAGAACAGCTATCCCGCAGTTATCAAGGCTGACGGACTGGCACTGGGCAAGGGCGTTATACTGGCACAGAATGAGGAAGAAGCTGTTGCTGCCATCAAGGAAATGATAGACGAGAAAAAGTTCGGTGATTCAAGCACCACCATAGTTGTGGAAGAATTCCTGACAGGTCCCGAGGTATCTGTACTCAGCTTTACCGACGGCAAGGTGGTAGTCCCCATGCTGTCATCTATGGACCACAAGCGTGCACTTGACAACGATGAGGGTCTCAACACAGGCGGAATGGGTACTGTTGCACCAAACCCCTATTATACAGAGGATATCGCAAAGGAGTGCATGGAGAAGATATTCCTGCCGACCATAAATGCGATGAATGCCGAGGGCAGGACTTTTGAAGGCTGCCTGTATTTCGGACTGATGCTGACACCTAAGGGTCCTAAGGTGATCGAGTACAACTGCCGTTTCGGTGACCCCGAGACACAGGTGGTACTGCCCATGTTAAAGACCGACCTTGTGGATATCATGGAAGCTATCTATGAACACAAGCTGGGCGATATTAACGTTGAGTGGTCTGAGGGCAGCTGCGCATGCGTCATCATGGCAAGCGGCGGATATCCTCTCTCATATCCTAAGGGCATCGAGATAAACGGTCTTGATGACAAGGGTCAGGCTGAAGGCGTGCAGGTGTTCCATGCGGGCACCAAGCTGGCTGACGGAAAGTTCCTTACCAGCGGCGGCAGAGTGCTGGGCGTTACCGCAAAGGGTCTTACACTGAAGGCTGCGCTTGAAAAGGCTTATGCAGGTGTTGACAAGATAAGCTTTGAGGGTGCGCATTTCAGAAAGGATATCGGTCAGAGGGCACTGAAAGCCATCGACAATAACGACCCGCTCCATCTTGGCTACAAGGACGATATGGAGGACTATATCGAAGAAAACGGCGTTTACCTGAGACAGTGATAACAGCGAAGCCCCTTTCCCGTGCATGGGAGAGGGGCTTTTTGCATCTGTCGTTTTTTGGGGAAATGCTTATCAGTCGTCAGTGTAGCCGTGTGCTTCCAGCTTGGCTGCGGTGTTGACGTATGCTGTGTTCATGGCAAGCCAGATGATGCCTATGCATATCATCGGCATAAGCCCGAAGCGCAGCAGCATCTGCAATATGAATGCCGCCATCCACACGACGTAACATGTAAGTGTACCCGCACGGTAAGCCTCAAAGCCCGCACGCCAGATTATCTGTTTCTGGGCTTCGTCGCAGCTTGCTATCCATTTTTTCTGGAACTTGGGGTCAAAGGTCGAGCCACGCTTTTCGGGGTTCAGTTCCTTTTCAAATGAGACTATCTTCTCGTTCATTATCAGGAACCATATCATGCCCGCAAGGAATGCCACGTTCGGCACGATGGCTATGGGTTTTATGTTTTCAAGCAGAAAATAGCTTGTGCAGGAATACAGGATAGTGTTGAGTATCATGCCTGTCGAGACAAGTTTCAACGGGTTGTTCATGTTGTTTTCTATCTCGTCTAAAAGATCCTCGTCATCGGGGTCACGGTTGGCGGCTTGCTTTTTTATGCAATAGAACTGTCCCGCCGCACAGATAAGGGGGATGAAGGTGGCAGCGATGTGTATGGCAGCCAGCATAGCGCCGAAAGCATTGTGGTCCTTGATCTTGAAAAAAGACTTGAAGTCCACATCACGAGTCTGGTGACCCAATACCCTCCCGACCACATATCCTATCAGAAACATGCCCACCGTCAGCAGGGCAGCTTTCAGCAAAAGCTTTAAATTCTTATTCATTGTTGTCCTCCTCATATTCAAAAATATCTTCTACTTTTACATTGCATATCTTTGCAAGTTTTAGTGCAAGTGTGACTGATGGCGAATAATCTCCACGCTCGATCTGACTTATGGTCTGCCTTGAAGTCCCGGCAAGTTTACCCATTTCTGCCTGATTGACGCCCAATCTCGCACGCATTTCCTTCAAATGATTGTAAAGCGGCATATCAGCGCTCCTTCCATATATTAGATCATACATATTGTTGTCCTTTCTTTTGTCTTTGTGCTGTGCCTGAGACCTATCTGTATTTTTATCGGCTGTTTAACGGCACAGCTGTGTTGTCTTTTGTTACCTGTCTTTTTCTTTATTTTTTAGTGCATAGTAAGTTATGCACGAAGCCGCAGTTCCTGCGCCTGCACCGACTGCAAGCCCGATACCGATACAGAATGCGATATTATTTGTCACTATACCGAATGCAGCACCAAAGCTTATGCCGAGGGCTATACATAAGGGCAGCAGCAGGATAGACCTGTTCTTGTTCATTGTCATCATTTCCTTTCTGTTTTTACTTGTTGTTCCTTTTTTTTTCTTTACATATTTATCTGTTTATTTTCCGCATGTGCTTTTTCCAATATTTTTATGCACACCGCATTTTTCATAACTGCCGCCATGCAGGACGCTGCAAGCACTATCCCCATCAGCAGGAAAGATATGGTCACCCCATCAGAGAAATGTTCTGCCACCGCCGTACTCATCAGCAGCAAAAGGCTTGTTTTAAAGCTCATCTTTTTTCTCCTCGCTGTCGTTTTTATCGGTTTTCAGGGTTATAACGCCTTTGTTCCAATCAACATTGCTGAATATCTTACCTGCGCCCAGCATGAAGAATACGATACCTATCAGGGGCATATCCATGCATAGCCAGAAGACGATACCGAGAACTATCCACATCATGCCGCTGCCTTCTCCGCCATTACATGCTGCCTTTTCAACATCGTTCTTGTCGATGATGACGCCTGCCCATTCGACCTCGCTGACACCTGTGAAGATTATCATGTCGATCATTTCGGCACGCAGATTTTCAACGAACTCGGCATCTGTCTCCTCCATGCCCTCCGCTGAATAATTTGCTGTAAGCACCAGGCGCTTGGTCTTGTTGTCATCTAACAGCACTTTCTTGAAGCAGTACAGGCTGACTGTCTCTTTCTGCTTGTTTCTCAGCCCGTATACCACACCGTGGCTCGCAAGTGCCTCCATAGCGTTTGCCCTGATCTCATCGGGGTCGCCCACCAGCTTAGCTGTGAATTCGGGCTTAGCAATTTTTCTCGTGGTTGCTTTGAAGATCTCGTGTCCCTTGATGATTCCTAACATGACAATACTTCCTTTCATTCTGACAAATATAATTTTCTTTTTGACAAGTTTGATTTTCTTTTTGACAACTATCCTTGTCATGTCTGTATTATACCACTGACAAGGATAGTTGTCAACAGTTTTTGCTAAAAAATTATATCTTTGTATATCTGCACAAAAAAACAAGGTTAGAATTATTGACAATGTGGAATTTTGCACGATGCGGCTGAATTTCTTGACGATTCAGAGTATTTGTGGTAAAATTAGTATAACAATATTAACCTTCGGAGGTTACGCTATGTTCTTTGATGATTACCCCATTGTCGGCACAGAAACAAGACTGCCCGTTTATATAATCACCATCGGGCAGAATGAATATCAGTCCCACGTCAGCAGACCCGAGGGCTTCCGCTATCCGCAGATAATATACTGTACAAGGGGCAGCGGCATGCTGAATGTAGGGGGCGCAAGCTATCGTATCTCGCAGAATATGGGATTTTTCCTGCCTGCGGACGTACCGCATGAATACTACACCACAGGTGATGAGTGGGACACCCACTGGATAACCGCAGGCGGTTACGGTTATGACCGCATGCTGAAGGAATTCGGGCTGACCGATGCAAAGGTGTTCAAGCTGAGCGATATAGAAGTGCTGGAGGAAAGCTTCATGAAAATGCACGAGGCGCTCAGCTGTGATACTATTTTCGGAAATTACAGGGCATCAGGCATGCTTTACAATTTCCTGATAGACTTTTACAGAGTCCTTACAGGCGAGTATGAGAGCAGTGAGCCTTCAGGTCCGCTGGTCAAGGCGATAGATTATATCAATCACAATTATCCTGACAAGATAACCTTAGAACAGCTTTGTGATGCATCGGGCGTCAGCAAGCAGCACCTGTGCAGGCTGTTCCGCAAGTCGCTGGACTGCCGCCCCACCGAGTATGTGGCAAAGCGCCGCATACGTGAGGCAAAGACACTGCTTGCCAATACCGATAAACCCATCGAACAGATAGCGGTGGAGACAGGTTTCTGTACACCGGGTTATCTGTGCGAGCTTTTCAAGAGATATGAGGAGACCACCCCTGGTGAGTACCGCAAGGAATTCACAAGGGACTGAGTTCGTTATAAAAAGCCTTTCCCCGCATGTACGGAGAAAGGCTTTTTTATTGCCTGAAGTTGGCAAACCATAAGAAAATTTAAGGTCGGCGGCGCCGCTGCGGGCTTTACTTGCGGGAAGAAATGTGTTATAATAAACGAGATAAAGAAATGTGGTTATCCCGCTGACACACCGACTAAACAGCTTTTCAGCGGGCATTAACAGTAGTTGTTGTCGGTATTCTTTTCCCCCGCCTACGGCGGGGGAAAAGAATATATCACTATACTGATATCTTGTTATACCGGTGTATACAATGGTGTGTTAAAGGGATAACCATATAAAGAAATAAATCAGACATAAGGAGAAAACATCATGTCATACAAGATTCTCATTGCTGAGGACGATACGGATATTCAGGAAGTGCTCAGGCTTTATCTGGAAAACGCAGGCTTTACGGTCATTGCAGCCGAAAACGGTATGCGTGCCTATGAACTGCTTTCAAGAGAAATGCCCGACCTTGCCATCTTCGATATCATGATGCCCGAACTTAACGGTTTCGAGCTTACAAAGAAAGTGCGTGTCACAAGCAGTATCCCCATAATAATACTGTCTGCCATGAATGCTGACAGCGATAAGATACTGGGACTGGATATAGGCGCAGATGACTACATAACAAAGCCCTTCAATCCGCTGGAAGTGGTCGCAAGGGTGCAGTCCAACCTGAGAAGAAAATATAAGCTGGATAACGGCAGTGACAAAAGCAGCGAGCTTTTGTGCGTGGGAGAACTGGTGCTAGATACCAAGAAGTTCACCCTGCAAAAAAACGATGAGGATATCCAGCTGACACCCACCGAGTTCAAGATTCTTTCAACACTTATGGAAAAGCCTGGCAGGGTGTTCACAAAGGCGCAGATATATGAGCGCATAAACGGTGAGTATTTTGAAAATGACGACAACACCATGATGGTGCATATCTCCAAGCTGCGTGAAAAGCTGGGAGATGACAGCAAAAACCCCAAGTATCTTAAAACAGTGAGAGGACTGGGATATAAAATTGAAAAAAGCTAAGAAAAAGAAAAAACGCAGTCTGTCGTTTTTTGTCATAAGCAACGTCATAGTGATGGTGCTGTCCATAATAATCGGCGCTAATCTGGAGGAAACTATGCTGTCACAGGTGCTTATGGAAAAGCTTAAAAAACAGTACGTTGCAGAAAACGAGGGTGCGACCCTTAAAATGGCGGAGAAAGCTGTTCTGCATAATGAGTATTCGGAAGGCATGAAGGACATAATATATGAATTCAGCAGCTATTTCTTTGTGCTTCAGCTGGCGATGATAGTGCTGATAATAGCACTGTTCATGTGGATAATACTTCGCAAGGTCCATAAAGAACTTCACAGTTTCGAGGTCGCACTGAACAGTATATCCAACATTGATGTGCAGGACTGGGAGGTCGTTACCATAAACTCCGATATCAAGGAGTTTGACAGCATTTGTACCAGCTATAACAGCATGGTAACGAAATTGCAGAACAGTGAGGAGAAGCGAAGCAAGCTTGAAGGTCAGCGGCGGCAGCTGACGGCAGATATCTCCCACGACCTGAAAACGCCCATAACGGTCATACAAGGCTATGCAAAGGCACTTCATGACGGCGTGGCAGATGAAGATGCCGAGCAGAAGTACCTCGATGCCATATATACCAAGACAGAGATGGTCGCTGAACTGATAAACACATTCCACGAATACTCAAAGCTTGACCACCCGCAGTTTGATTTTACCATGACTGAGGGCGACTTGTGCGAGTATTTCCGTGAGTATCTGGCTATGAAGTATGAGGAACTCGATCTGGCATGCTTTGAACTTGAAGCTGACCTGCCCGAGGAGGCTGTTCAGTTTGTCTTTGACCACACCCAGCTGAAACGGGTGTTCGAGAACCTTATTACCAACTCATTCAGGCATAATCCTGAGGGCACGGTCATCTATGCGGATATGAGTGCAGATGATAAAGCAGTTATCATACACATGGGTGACGATGGCAAGGGTATACCAACGGAGATACGTGACACCATATTCGAACCGTTTGTGGTGGGCAGTAAATCCAGGACAGCAAGCAAGGGTTCGGGACTTGGTCTTGCCATAAGCAAGAGGATAGTTGAAGCACACGGCGGCACCATCAGTCTGAAAGATGACCCGACGGGCAAGTACAGCACCTATTATGAGATAGTATTGAAAAGACCTGTGAACGGCTGACGTCATCAAAGAAAACAGCGGCGGTATACACAAAGGCAATAAAGAAAGGGCAGTGCGCCAAAAAAAACGTGCACTGCCCGATTTTTTATACTTTATCTTTAAGGTGAATGTCCAGCTGGTCATAAGGTATGGTTATGCCGCATTCGTCAAATTTTTCCTTGACAGCTTTTATCGTGTCCCACCTGGTCTGCCAGTAATCTTCCGTCTTTACCCAGGCACGCATCATCAGTATTATCCCGCTGCTGCCCTGTTCGTCCATTACTGCTAACGGTGCCTTGGGCTTGTTAAGGATACGTTCGTCAGCTTTCAGTATCTCAAGTATGTTTGCGATAGCCGCATTATGGTCGTCATTGTATGATATGGAAAATCTCAGTTCAAGACACCTGCTGTCCTCAGACGTGAAATTTGTTACCGCACTCCGGGCGACAGTGCTGTTCGGTATGAACACCGCTTTGTTCTCTATCGTGTTAAGCTTTGTGTACAGTATGGAGATCATGTCCACTGTGCCCTCTTTGTCGCCTATCTTAACATAGTCGCCGCAGCGGAAGGGCTTTGCAAACAGTATTATGAAGCCGCCTGCTATGTTTGAAAGGCTGTCTTTCAGCGCAAGGCTGATGGTAAGCCCCGCAGCACTTATCGCCGCTATCATGGACGACATGGGTACTTTCAGCACGGAAAGCGCACTTACCACAACTATCACAGTTATTATTACCCTGACTATCGACATCAGGAACTTATGTATCGTTGCATCAACATGCTTCAGGTTCAGCGCCTTGCCCATCAGCCGCAGCGTGATATGCTGTGCGATATAGCCGCCTATCAGCAGTATCACCGCAGCCACTATGTTCGGCAGCATGTCCTGCAATTGCAGAATGAATTTTTCAAGCATCGTAAACACCTCAGTCTGATTATAACACATAAGTGCAGATTTTTCAAGCGGTGGAAGATCAAAGCAACGGAAATCAATTTTTGCATAATACAAAGGTTTGAACATACATTACGGCTGTAAA
>CAMNMO010000012.1 GCA_946544695.1 uncultured Ruminococcus sp.
AAGAACGATGATACGGTAAAGTGCGCATCTATCTGAAAAGCCCTTTCAAGTCTGCCTATGTCGATACCCAGTTCAAGGGTCGCAGTGGTCACGGTGGTCATCGAAACGTCCTCGTCCTTCATGGCAGCTTCGGCAGTCTCACGGTATGAAGCCGACAGATTTCCGTGATGGATAAGGAACCTGTCCCGCTCATGATTTGCCTCACAGTATGACCTCAGCGTGGTTGTCACAGCTTCGCATTCCTCACGGGAATTAACAAACACCAGACACTTCTTGCCCTTTGTATGCTCGAAAATGTAGCCCATACCCGGGTCGGAATTTTCGGGCGCCTTATCGGTGGGCTGTTCAAGAACGGGCAATGCCCTGACTTCCTTGTTGTCGGCAGCCTGCACATTGCTGACATAAAAATGTTCCATCGAAAGCCGCCAGCGTGTTTTGCCAGCTTCTATCTTTGGTATAGCTGTCTTTCTTCCGCTGCCCGCCGACAAAAACTCACCCGCAGCCTCGGGGTCGCCTATGGTGGCAGAAAGCCCTATCCTTCGTGGATTCACGCCTGCCTGTCTGCAAAGGCGTTCGATAAGGCACAGCGTCTGCCCGCCACGGTCGCCACGCATAAGCGAATGTACTTCGTCGATGACGATAAAACGCAGATCACCGAAAAGCTTTGTTATGGCAGCGTGCTTGCGTATAAGCATGGCTTCCAGCGACTCGGGAGTTATCTGGAGTATCCCCGAGGGCTTTTTCAGCATTCTCGCCTTATGGGACTGCGCCACATCGCCGTGCCAGTGCCATACGGGTATGCCAGCATCTTCGCAAAGGTCGTTCAGGCGGACGAACTGATCGTTTATAAGTGCTTTCAGCGGACCTATGTAGATAGCCCCCACCGAACGTGGCATGTCCTCGGAAAACAGTGTGAGTATGGGAAAGAAAGCCGCTTCCGTTTTGCCCGAAGCAGTTGATGCTGTTAACAGCAGGTTGTCATCTGTATTGAATATCACATCACCCGCAGCAGCCTGTATTGCACGCAGGCTTTCCCAGTTATTGCGATAAATATAATCCTGCACGAATGGTGCATAGCGGTCAAAAACGTTCATTTGCTGCCCTTTCCTTCAAAAGCTGTATATTCATTTTTCTGAGGAAGCACCTGCGCTGCCGCAATTTCTCTTTGTGCCGCACCTTATTGTTGTTCGGGCACCGACAGGCAAAGCGGTCATCCTCGGTCAGCTTGCGGTGAATGTTGTTATTCATAAAAACATCTCCTAAAACTTGTACAGATATTTCTCTGCTTCCTCTCTCGTCCTGAACACTGTTATTTTTCTGCCGCCCGATCTTCCGAGAAGTTCATATATCTTCGGCAGCTTTTTTTCACGGAATTCCTTTATGAAGTCCTCAAACTCGGGGTCAAGTTTCTCCTCGACCCAGGGCATATCGGGTCGTGGTCTGCCCACCCTTTCTTTTGCGCCTTCCAGACATACCTCTGCGGGCAGGTCAAACAGGAATACCCTGTCACAACCGCTTATGCGCTTTTCCAGTGTGCGCTGATAGTTGCCGTCAATTATCCAATATTCTGTACTCATTATCTCGTCAAGGCTGCTGTCGAACACCTCACGGGACACTTTTGTGCGGTCGGGTCGGTGGTATAGAAGGTCAAGATGATAAAGCGGCAGACCTGTCAGTGTTGCAAGCCTGCGGGCAAATGTGCTTTTGCCCGACCCCGGACAGCCTATTATTATAACTCTTTCCGCACTCATATCTCAAACTCCGCAAAATCGCCGCCTTCGGTCTCTTCCTCTGCGGCAGGCTTTGAATATTCCATACCGCCTGAGGATATGAACTCCGATATATTTATCTCGGGGTTCTGGAAGGCTATGTCAAGCAGTTCTATAAAATCACGTATGACCTCACGAGGGGTGATGTGGCTGTCAGCACCTATCCGCCCGAACTCGGTCTTTATGAAAACTATCATATCCTCCTGCGTTATGCGCTGTTCATACCCGAACAGCTGTGCATGGATATCTGCCAGCTTTTCAGTCAGCACAAGCATCTCCTCATAGGTCAGCGGCACAAGGTGGATAACAGGTGCCAGCATATCCCTGATGCCCTCTCTGCCGAACCTGCCCTCAGCCAGCCTAGAACGCAGCGCTTCATAGCTGTAAACGCCACGCCTTGTATCCTCGATGCACTGCGGTGTGCCGCCCATGATGATGCCCAGATATTTAGCCTTGCCTTGCAGGGTATCGTTATACATGGTAAGTATCTTTTCGTAGTTGTACTGCCTTGTTATGGCATTGGGTATCTTGTATATGTTGACCAGTTCGTCCACCAGCACCAGCATGCCGCTGTAACCTGCCATTTTAAGGAACATTGCAAACAGCTTGATATATTCATACCAGTCATCATCGGTGATTATGATATTTACGCCCAGTTCGTTTCTGGCTTCTGTCTTGTTGACATACTCGCCCCTGAACCACTTGACCACCTTTGCTTTCTGTTCATCGTCACCCGAAACAGCTGCAAGGTAGTAGATGGTCAGCAGTTTTGCAAAGTCAAATCCGTGCACCAGTTCGTTGAGGGCATTTATCACCTGATAGATCTTTTTTTCGACCTCAGCCGAAAACTCGGGCGATGAAGTATCAAGTCCGCTTTCAGCGGCAGCTTCTGCCTGCACACCGCTTATCCATCTGTCCAGTATAAGGGTGAGCGCACCTCCGTCGGGGCGTGTTTTGGTGGACATGTTGCTTATGAGTTCCTTATAGGTCGCAAGCCCCTGACCCTTTGTGCCCTGCAAGCGTCTTTCGGGTGAAAGGTCGGCATCGACAACAACGAAATTCCTGTCCATGACATGACTGCGTATAGTCTGTAACAGGAAACTTTTACCGCTGCCGTATTTGCCCACTATAAAGCGGAACGATGCGCCGCCCTCACTGATTATATCCACATCATGCAGAAGTGCATCTATCTCCACTTCCCTGCCGACCGTGATGTAAGGCAGACCTATGCGTGGCACAACGCCGCCTTTCAGTGAATTTATCACAGCCTGGGCTATCCTCCTGGGTATCTTCATGGAAGTATCATTCCTTTCAGTTCTTCTTCGTAATCCTCTATAACAACGGGTATATCGCCGTCAAACTCCAGCACAGTATCAGCAAAAGCATCATACAGCTTCTCGTTGATGCTGTCCGCCAGCAGAGAAGGCATGCTGCCCGCCTGCTGTGCTGCCGCCCTGAAGTCACCGCCGTAAAGCAGCGTCTTCATGAAGGCATACTCACCGTCAGTGAGCGGAGTATCGTTCTGCATGGCAGTGCTGTTATCTTCCGCAGCAGAAGCTTCCTGCTGCTCGGGTGTTTCGGGCTCATCATATATCTCCTGCTCCTCATCGACTATAAGCTTTTCCCTTGTGATATCCGCAGCACGGCGTATGCTGCCGAGTTTTGTCAGGTCAATGTCTATCCGTGCAGCTTCGGCACGTTTCTTTTCCTGCTGCAAGATATCTGTCTGTTCTCCGATGATCTTTATGAGCGGCTTTATTATATCGGGCTGCTGGAGCGGCTTTTTAAAGCCGTACCGTGCACGCATGATGCTGTCCACCGCACGCAGCAGGTCACCGACCTGTTTGTTTGAGTGCAGCTTGCCTGTATATTCCTCGCAGTACCACACACCGCCCATGAACACATATCTTCTCAGCTCGTCCACCACAAAGGTGGTATGCTTTGAGGTGCGGTAATGGCAGAACACCGCATTCACGAACATGCCGTGCACGGAAGGTACTTTCTTGCCGAAGAATTTATCGAACAGCGTGTTTTTGCGGTGGGCAGAATAATAGTCCGACAAAGCCAGATAACTGCCCGCTGCCACCGCAGCAAGGTCATCACCGTATTCTTTATAAAAGGACGAACGTTCGGCGTTATAAGATGACACCGCATTCAGCGCTTTGAAGATATCCTCACGGGAATGCGCTTTGGCATCACGCAGCACTATCAGCGCCTCATCATAGCTTCTGCGTTCGGAAAGGTCTGTCAACGCACCGTCAAGCCCGTAGTATATCACCATATCGAAAAGCCATCTCTCGGCGTAGCTTTTCAGCTTAGGCTGCCTTTCGCCGTAGTTGTCCGCCAATGCTTTAAGCAGGTCGTAGGACTGCTGCGGGTCATCAGTGCCTATGAGATTGATAAGTTCATAGCAATACAGGAATATGTATGAAAGGTCGATATCAGGGTACTCACCCTTTCGCACCTTTGCACGCCAGCTGAAAAACGTCCTCTGCTGGGCAAGGGTCATTTCCGAATAAACGGGGTAGTACTTTTCAAAGTGCACATATTCATCTGCATCGTCCTCATAGTCAGCCATGAACTTGCCCTGCTTGTAAAACAGCCATTCTTTTGACTTCCACTGCGCTTCGGGCGTGTACACCATGCGGCGCATCTCCATCAGCTTAGGCGGAGTCTCCTTCTTCGGCAGAACGTCCTGCACAAGCTGAGATGCCCGCTTTAAAATAGGTTCATCATGGTAGACCTTCTCGCTGAGTTCCTGGAGTTTGGTGTCGCCCATTATAAGTTCTATAAGGTCGTCAACGTTTTTCAAAAATCACACCTCCCGCAAAACAGATATACATTTATAATTATAACACATTTTTCTCTTAATTTCAAGTATTTGCAGTCCATTTGAACGGACTGCAAATACCATATACGATCATAATCACATTTCAGTTATAAAACGTGGTCATCCTGCTGACACACCACACTGAACCGCCTTTTGATGGGGAAAGGATACATCACAATATTTATAGTTTGTTACACCTGTATATAAAATGGTGCGTTAAAGGAATGACCATATTATAGAGTATGTACTGCGCTTTTATTTTGCACACGGCAGATCTATCATAAAAGCTTTTTGTATTATCACAATAAATAGCTTGACTTTTCATAAAAACAGGAGTATAATAAGTTTGTTACATTAATAAACGGGGAGCTTGTAGGCAGGCTGAGAGGATAACGACTGAGTTATCGACCCGCAACCTGATTTGGATAATGCCAACGTAGGGACATAGCATACCGTATGTACGGGAGACTGTTTTTGCGTTCAGTCTCCCTTTTTTGTTGGCTTTTTGGAGGGATAGCAATGATAAAGGTAAACGGCACTGAAACTGCACTTGACGGCAGGACAGTCAGTGAACTGCTGAACGAGAACGGCTACGACCCCAAGCGTGTCGCAGTTGAACTCAACCTGGAGATAGTGCCTAAGGCGCAGTATGACAGCACTGTGCTGAAGGACGGAGACAGCGTTGAGGTCGTAAGCTTTGTGGGGGGCGGCTAGATGATACCCACAAAGGAAGAAATGTACGCCGCCCTTGAAGCACGACACGGCATTGAACTGCAAAGCAAGCTTTCACATACAGCTGTTGCTGTATGCGGGCTGGGCGGTCTGGGTTCAAATGCGGCGCTGCTGCTGGCAAGGGCAGGCGTGGGACGTCTGGGGCTTTTTGATATGGACTGTGTGGATATCACAAATCTGCACAGGCAGCAGTATTTTCCCGATCAGCTTGGTCAGCCGAAAGCAGCGGCGCTGTCAGAGACAGTCGGGCGCACTGCGCCATACTGCGAAATAAAAGCATATACTGTAAAGCTTTGTGAGGATAACATACCATCGCTGCTGGCTGACTACCCCATAGTCCTCGAATGCTTCGACAAGGCAGAACAGAAAGCGATGCTTGTAAACACGGTGCTTGAGAACTTCCCTGAAAAGTATGTTGTGGCAGCATCGGGCATGGCGGGCATCAGCAGTGCGAACGAGATAAAAGTAAAACGTATATCACGCAGGTTTTACCTTTGCGGTGACGGACACACAGATGTGAACGCTGCGGGCACCCTGTTTTCATCAAGAGTGGCAGTATGCGCTGCACATCAGGCAAATATGGCAATAAGGATAATAGCGGGCGAATACGACCCGTGACGAAAGGACAGATAGTTATGGAAAACAACGACAAGCTTATCATAGGCGGGCATGAATTCACTTCGAGGTTCATTCTCGGGTCGGGCAAATACTCGCTTTCACTGATAAAGGCAGCTGTCGAACATGCGGGTGCTGAACTGATAACACTGGCAGTACGCCGTGCAAACACAAAGGAACACGAGAATATACTCGACCATATCCCGCAGGGCGTAACGCTGCTGCCAAACACCTCGGGCGCAAGGAATGCCGAGGAAGCTGTCAGGATAGCAAGACTGGCAAGGGAGCTGGGCTGCGGTGATTTCGTTAAGATCGAGATCATGCGTGACACCAAGTATCTTCTGCCCGACAATGCCGAAACTGTAAAGGCTACCGAGATACTTGCAAATGAAGGCTTCGTGGTCATGCCCTACATGTATCCCGACCTGAACACTGCGAGAGACCTGGTGAATGCGGGTGCAGCATCGGTAATGCCGCTTGCTTCTCCCATCGGTTCAAACAAGGGTCTGGCAACAAGGGATTTCATACAGATACTTATTGATGAGATAGACCTGCCGATAATCGTTGATGCGGGCATAGGCAGACCTTCACAGGCATGCGAAGCTATGGAGATGGGTGCAGCGGCAGTAATGTCCAACACAGCCCTTGCTACCGCAGGCGACCTGCCCATGATGGCAGACGCATTCCGCAAGGCAGTTGAAGCGGGCAGACAGGCATACCTTTCGGGGCTTGGCAGAGTTCTGGTCAGGGGCGCTTCACCCTCCGATACGCTCACAGGTTTCCTGAGAGACTAAGGGGGCAGTGGCATGGATAACAATTATATCTTCGATTCCGAGGGACTTTCGGAAGAAGCCCTGAAGCGCAAGCACAAGCTGGAAAATGACCCCTCTTGCCGCACCGACCACATGAAGCACATGGAGGGTCAGGACAGGATAAAAAGCGACATCTTCGATAAGGTGATGGAACAGTTCAACAGCTACGACCCCGCTGCTTATACAGCTAAGGACGTTTCAAGGGCGCTGCAGCAGTCCACCATAGGCGTTGAGGAATTCAAGGCGCTGCTGTCACCTGCCGCTGAACCATTCCTTGAACAGATGGCTGAACGTGCAAGGATAGAGACAAGAAAGCATTTCGGCAACACGGTCTACCTATTCACACCGCTGTACATTGCAAACTACTGCGAGAATTACTGCGTTTACTGCGGCTTCAACTGCTACAACAAGATACGCCGCATGAAGCTGAACACAGAACAGATAGAACACGAAATGAAGGTCATCGCTGACAGCGGCATGGAGGAGATACTCATTCTCACAGGCGAAAGCAAAGCTATGAGCGATGTGAAGTACATCGGTGAAGCCTGCAAGCTGGCACGCAAATATTTCCGCATGGTCGGCGTTGAGATATATCCCGTGAATGTGGAGGACTACAAATATCTGCACGAATGCGGCGTTGACTATGTAACGGTCTTTCAGGAGACTTACGACAACGTAAGATACGAACAGCTGCATCTTGCAGGGCATAAAAGAGTTTTCCCCTACCGCTTTGAAGCTCAGGAAAGGGCGCTGATGGGCGGCATGAGAGGTATCGCAGGTTCAGCACTGCTGGGACTTTCCGATTTCAGGAAGGACGCACTTGCCACTGCACTGCACATGTATTATCTGCAAAGAAAATACCCGCATGCAGAGATATCGCTGTCATGTCCCAGGCTGCGCCCCATCGTCAACAATGACAAGATAGACCCGCTGGACGTGGGCGAAAGACAGCTTTGTCAGGTGCTTTGCGCTTACAGGCTTTTCCTTCCGTTTGCAGGCATAACAGTTTCTTCGAGAGAGTCAAAGAGTTTCCGTGACGGCATAGTAAAGATAGCTGCCACCAAGATCTCCGCAGGCGTGTCAACAGGTATAGGCGACCACGAAAGCAAGTACACAGGCAAGGAAAATCCCGATGAGGGCGATGAACAGTTCGAGATAGCAGACAGCAGGAGTTTCGAGACGATGTACAAGGATATGTCAGATGAGGGTCTCCAGCCTGTGCTGAATGATTACCTGTATGTGTAAGGCGATATGTGTGACCGCCCTTGACCTTTGCGATGATGCACAGGCGCAGCTTGAACGCATCGCATCAAGCGGTGCCGACATGCTGATACTTCGGGCAAAGGACCTTGATGTGCAGCAGTACAAAAAGCTTGCAGAACAGGTCATTGAACTATTCAAAGGAAGCAGCACCGAAGTTGTGCTGCACAGCTTCACTGATGCAGCGATAAAACTGGGTGCAAAAAGCATACATCTGCCAATGGGCATACTGAGGGCGCTTGATGATGAGACCAAGTCACATTTTGAAAAGATAGGCGCTTCCTGCCATTCACCCGAAGAAGCCGCCGAAGCACAGGCGCTTGGTGCGGCTTACGTGACGGCAGGCCATGTATTTGAGACTGACTGCAAAAAGGGTCTGGCAGGACGTGGCACCGATTTTATCAGGCGTGTCTGCGAAGCTGTAAGCATACCCGTTTACGGCATAGGCGGGATATCCCCCGACAATGCAGACAAGGTCATGATGGCGGGTGCTGCGGGAGTCTGCGTGATGAGCGGATATATGAAAGGCGACCCCTGCGCACTTACAGAAAAACTCAGGAGAGTGATGAAAATGAGGATAACAGGCAGTCAGCTGCGGCTGTATGCCATAACCGACCCCGCACTTGTCAGCAAAAGGGGCGGCATAGCAAGCTGTGTCGAAGCTGCCCTGAAAGGCGGCGCAACTGTGATACAGCTGCGTGACAAGACCTGCGGTCATGACGGGCTTGTGGCGCAGGCTAACGAACTTGTGCCGATATGCCACAGATACGGTGTTCCGCTGATAGTCAACGATGACTGGCAGGCTGCTGTTGAAGCTGGTGCTGACGGCGTTCACGTCGGCATAGAGGACGCACCTGTCGATGAGATAAGGGCAGCTGCGGGCGGCAGCTTTATCATCGGTGCGACCGCAAAAACTGTCGGGCAGGCAAAGGCAGCACAAGCGGCAGGCGCAGACTATCTCGGGGTAGGCGCAGTTTTTCCGTCGCCCACAAAAACAAGTGCCGTGCGCATAACAAACGAACAGCTTAACGAGATAACGGCATCAGTGGATATCCCCGCTGTTGCCATCGGCGGCATTAGCCTTAACAACATCACACAGCTGAAGGGCTGCGGTGCTGACGGCTTTGCTGTGGTATCGGCAGTGTTCGGTACAGAAGATATAGAAGCAAGCACAAAAGCCCTGAAAGAACAGTGCTTGATGATAACTGAGACGTAATACATGATAAGGGACAAGCATGTCCCGCAAATAATTCTGATGTGTCGGAGGATAACTCCGTGATCATGTATCATAAATTATAAAAGCGGCTGCTTGGGGGCACCACCTGTCAGCCGCTATATAAAACCAATGCTATAACGAGAGGAGCAAAAATCATGAAAACAGCATTGAGTATCGCAGGGAGCGATCCCAGCGGAGGCGCCGGGATACAGGCAGACATCAAGACCATGACAGCAAACGGCGTATACGCCATGTCTGCTGTCACGGCACTGACTGCGCAGAACACGATGGGCGTATCGGGCATAATGGAGGTAACTCCCGATTTTCTTGCCGAACAGCTCGACCGTGTTTTTGAGGACATTTTTCCCGACGCTGTCAAGATAGGCATGGTATCATCGGCTGAACTCATTGAAGTCATAGCCGACAAACTCACACAGTATAAGGCAAAAAACATCGTACTTGACCCCGTGATGGTGGCAACGAGCGGTGCCAGGCTGATAAATGAAGAAGCCGTAGAAGCGCTGAAAACAAGGCTCATTCCCCTTGCAGATGTGATAACGCCAAACATACCCGAAGCAGCTGTGCTGGCAGGAATGGATATTTCCGCTGCCGAAGATATGGAGACTGCCGCAAAAAAGATACAGGCACAGTTCGGCTGTGCTGTGCTGCTGAAAGGCGGTCATCAGCTGAACGATGCAAATGACATGCTGGTGGGTAAGGATACAAAGCAGTGGTTCAACGGTGTGAGGATAGACAACCCCAACACCCACGGGACAGGCTGCACACTTTCAAGCGCCATCGCCTCGGGTCTGGCAAAGGGCTATGGACTTGCAGAAGCGGTGGATATGGCTAAGAAGTACATTTCGGGTGCGCTGGCAGCAATGCTTGACCTCGGCAAAGGCAGCGGACCTATGGACCATGCATTCGCAATAAACAATGAATTTACAGCAGAAAGGAAAAACTGACATGAGAGAGTATCACACACAGATGGAAGCCGCAAAGAAAGGCATCATCACCCCTGAAATGAAGATAGTTGCAGAGAAGGAGTATATCGACCCCGAGGAACTGCGTGCACTGGTGGCAAAGGGCGAGGTAGCTATCCCCTGCAACATCAACCATAAAGCCATATCACCCGAGGGCATCGGCACAAGAATGCGCACCAAGATAAATGTAAATCTCGGTATTTCGGGCGATGCTAAGGACTATGAGAAGGAGATGCAGAAGGTCGAACTGGCTCACAAGTTCGGCGCAGAAGCTATCATGGACCTTTCAAACTACGGCAAGACCAACAAGTTCCGCACCGAACTGATAGCAAAGTCCCCCGCAATGATAGGCACTGTCCCCATGTATGATGCCATAGGGTATCTTGAAAAGGACCTGCTTGAGATAACCGCAGAGGATTTCCTGAAAGTTGTGCGTGCGCATGCAGAAGAAGGCGTCGATTTCATGACCATACACGCAGGCATAAACAGACGTGCCGTTGAAGCTTTCAGACGTGAGGGCAGGATAATGAACATAGTTTCCCGTGGCGGTTCGCTGCTGTTTGCATGGATGATGATGACAGGCAACGAAAATCCCTTCTACGAGCATTATGATGAGGTGCTGGATATTCTGCGTGAGTATGACTGCACCATCAGTCTCGGTGACGCACTGCGCCCAGGCTGCATTGATGATGCGACCGATGCAGGTCAGATATCCGAGCTGATAGAACTGGGTCATCTGACTCAGAGGGCTTGGGAGAAGGACGTTCAGGTCATGGTAGAGGGTCCCGGTCACATGGCAATGAATGAGATCGAAGCTAACATGCGTTTGCAGAAGCGTATCTGCCACAATGCACCTTTCTATGTGCTTGGACCTGTTGTAACAGATATCTTCCCTGGATATGACCATATCACCACTGCCATAGGCGGTGCGATAGCTGCGGCAAGCGGCGCAGACTTCCTGTGCTATGTAACACCTGCCGAACATCTGAGACTGCCTGATGTCAATGATGTAAAGGAAGGCATAATCGCCAGCAAGATAGCGGCACACGCTGCTGATATCGCAAAGGGCGTGCCCCATGCAAGGGACAAGGACAACGCAATGGCAGAAGCAAGGCACAGGGTTGAATGGGAGGACATGTTCAAGATAGCTGTTGACCCCGAAAAGGCAAGAGAGTATTTTGAAAGCACTCCCCCTGCTGACAGACACACCTGCTCGATGTGCGGCAAGATGTGCGCTGTAAGGACAACCAACCTGATACTCGAAGGCAAGACTGTTGAGTTCTGTTCTGAAAAATAACACAGCAAAGCCCGAAGGATCTCTTCGGGCTTTTTTCATATCACATTTACACGGCTGATCCATCTCATTCATCAAAATAGATTATGAACTCCATCTCGCCGCTTTCTTCAAGCCTTCTTGCCTGTATACTGCCGCCTAACAGCTTTACTATCTCATGGCAGACATACAAGCCTATGCCGCTGCCCTCTTTTGCCGCAGCGTTTGAACCACGCCAGTAGCTTTTGAAGATGTACGGCAGTTCCTTTTCGGGAAGAAGCTCACCTTTGTTCCTGACGGTGAAACACAGTCCGTCGTCCTGTTTCTGCATATCAACGGTGATGCCTGTGCCGTCACCGTATTTCAGGGCATTTTCCAGCAGCTGTGACAGCACACGGTAAAGTCCCCACTTGTCGCTGCACACCTTCAGCTTGTCATCACAGTTCAGCGTGAAAGGCACCCTTGAAATGGTGAGTCTGTCAGCAAACTCACGCTCGATGAGTTCACGTAGTTCTTCCAGTCTGAACGGCTTTATCACAGGTTCGTAATCGACCAGCGAAGTGGCAGAAGTCTCCAGAAGTTCAGCCACCATATTGCTTATCTTTTCGGCATTGCTGTCTATCCTTGCGGCTATCTCGGTATCACTGCTGACATCTGAATACAGACCTGTCATTATGGCAGATGCATACAGCCTTATGTTTGCAACAGGTGTCTTTACGCCGTGCGCTATGGAAGCAAGCAGCGTCTGCCGCTGATATTCAAGGTCTCTTATATGCTTGCGGTCATTCTCAAGGCGGTCGGCAAGCATGTTCATGCCCCAGATATATTTGCCGAAATACCTGCTTTTGCTTTCGGGCAGCCTGCCTGTGGTCTGCATGCGTGCAAGTCTTTCGGGATAGTCGGAAAGACGGTTGAACGGCTTTATGATCTTGATATAGATATGCAGAAACAGCGCTGCTGTCAGCAAAAAGTTTATGCCTATCAGGGTCACAGCAAACACAGTAACAGACTTGTCGTTATCCACGATGAAGCTATACCTCATAAGCCCTGAAAGTTCATCGCCATGATACACTGCGCACACCACAGAATCGCCTTCATACCCTGCGGTGAACACCTCATGTTCATCTGACGTTATCGGCATGTACTCGATAACATCAGGGCAGGCTGTACCGAATGCACGCTTCCATTCATCTGACTTTTCAGCGATGACAGCATCGGGATAAGTATCAGATGAGCATATCTCGGCATTGATGCGGTTAATTGCCACGTTGCATTCGTTGGAATGTTTTTCCTCGTGGGAGTTATACCACTGACGGAACACCAGCGCAGAGAGCAGAAAGCTGAGTGCCAGCAGCAGCGAGAATATCCTCAGTTTTCTCATTTCACATCACCGAACCTGTATCCACGTTTCCAGACAGTCTGTATCAGTTTGGGTGAATTCGGATCGTCCTCCAGCTTTTCACGCAGCCAGCGAATATGTACGCTTACTGTGCTTGGCTCGGTAAAACAGTCTACACCCCATACCTCATTGAACAGCGCTTCCTTAGTCATTGCCTCGCCCTCATGCTGCATCATGCAGCGCAGCAGCTCGAACTCTTTGGCGTTCAGGGACAGTTCCCTGCCGTCCTTAGTGATCCTTCGTGATGCAGTGTCAAGCACTATCCCGTGACTTTCCAGCACATCTGACACCTGCGGTTCTTCACGCCTGCGCATCAGTGCACGTATCTTAGCTGTCAGCACCTTTATGGAGAAAGGCTTGTCGATATAATCATCAGCGCCGTTTTCATAGCCCGTAAGCTTGCTTTCCTCATCAGTCAGTGCGCTCATCATAAGTATGGGTATGTGCCGCTTTTCACGAATGACCGCACAGGTCTCAAAGCCGTTCATGCCCGGCAGCATGACATCAAGCAGCACAAGCCCGAACTGTTCGCCCGTAAGCAGCTCAAGGGCTGTTTCGGCAGCGGCACAAAGCCTTACCGAAAAGCCCTCTTTTCTCAAAAAATCTCTGACAAGTCCGCCCAGTTCAGGGTCGTCCTCTACTATAAGGATATCTGTCATACTTCCCTCCTGCTACCAGTTGCCGATATCTATAAACTCAGGGCAGTCCTTACCGCCGTCAACACCCATGAATACCGCTTGCAGCGAATCGTCGGCGTAATCTGCTATCACCAGCTGCACCGCACTTGCACTGCGGAAATTGACTATGTCAACATTCTGTTTTTCGCAGGTGATAAGCTCCTTGAATCTGTCTTTTGTCAGCTTTTCGCCTGTGCAGAACAGTTTGTCATACTTTTTCCAGCGGACTATATTATTCTCATAAGCCGTTATGCCATCGAAATTCCCGTCAGCCGCAAAGGAATTTACGATGCACAGCACTTCGGGGTCGCCCCATTCAAGCCCGCTGACCAGCTTTGTGCTGCCATCTCTCAGCAGTGAATGACCGTCTGTTCCATCGGTGCAGATAAGCTCGGCGCACAGCGCTTCACTGCGGTCGGTCAGCATAATATTCACGCAGAAGGTGTACAGCGGGCTGCGGCTGACCAGATACTCCCCTGCTTCACTTGCTGTGCTGTATTCTTCAAGGCATTTCCTCAGATCGAAAGTATAGCTCGTTCTGCCCTCGCAGATATATTCATTGTTTTCTGAACTGCCCACATCGAAAACAGAACCCATCACACCATCATCGTTGACAGCTGTCAGCACAGACAGCACGCCCAGCAGCGTCACAGAAGTCAGCGACTTTTCGCCGTTCTTCAGATGCAGCACGCACTGCGCTGTACACAGTTCTCTGTCAGCACCGAGATCCCATTCAAGTATGCGGGAATTGAGCCTTTCACCCGAGACAGTCCTGCTGCCGTTCATGCTGACAGCGCTGCACGCACAGGGTCTCAGCGCATCGCCCACAAGGCTTGCAAGCATTGCTTCATCACAGCTGAGCATGCCGTCCTCGACGTAGCCGCTGCCCTCGCCTATCTCCTGCGCAAAGCCCTCAAGCTCGTCAAGGTGATCCTTGTCCAGCGAAGCCGCAAGGGTATCTACCCTTTTCTTGACACCTGAATAATCGCCCTCCAGTTCAGAAAAAACATTCTTGATGTTCTCGTACAGATATGGTTCCATAAGTATGGGATAATCGGGACAGATCGCCTTCACGCCCTGAGCATAAGCCCTGCCCGCACTGCGGTGGCCGCCCTTTTCAAGATCAAGGATCACATCATAATAGCTTTTCTTCTTTTCGATAACACAAAGTCCGTCCTCAGACCTGAACTCCTGCAAAGTCTCTTCTTTTGTTGCTTCCACACCCTCATAGTGGTTCTCGATATAGAGATCACCCACAGGCTGTATGGGTGTCTGTGCGGCGGGCGGAGTGAAACCGTTCCCGCATGAAGTCATCATCACAGCCGCAGATAATGCAGCTGCGATCTGCTTTTTCAGACCTTTCATCATCACCAGCCCCTGTCCATCAGCCATGTATTTATGGCACGTTCACGCTTAGTCAGCTCATTCTCGTCTTTAAGACTGCCAAGCTCCAGTTCACCCTGGATATTTCCGTCCACCAGATACAGCACCCTGCTGCTGCGTGCTGCCACCTTGACGCTGTGCGTTATCATCAGTATGGTGGTGCCCCTGCTGTTTGCAGCGATCAACTCACGCATAACTTCCTCAGCCGCCTTTGAATTCAAAGCACCTGTCGGCTCATCGGCAAACACCACCTTAGGCTCGTTTATCAGCGCCCTGCACAGGCATGCCCTTTGCAGCTGTCCGCCTGATACCTCGGTTATCTCACGTTCAGCACAGTCGATTATATCCAGCCTTCTCATCAGCTGCTCTGCCCGCTCCCTGACTTTTACCCTGTCGCCGCCCGCCTGGAACCCGGGCAGCAGTATATTGTCAAGTATGCAGAGTTTCTTTAACATGTACATCTGCTGGAATATGAAGCCCATCTCATGCAGCCTCAGGTCTGCAAGTTCCTTTCTGTCAAGCTCGGCAAGTTCCCTGCCGTCAAAGCGCACGCTGCCTGAAGTCATGTTGTCCATACCGCTGACTGTGTACAGCAGCGTGGATTTTCCGCTGCCGCTGGGTCCCATTATACAAACGAACTCACCTGCACCTATCTCAAGGTCCACACCACGCAGCACGTTATTTGTGCTGCCTTTGAGTATATAGGTCTTGCAGAGCGCTTTTACAGATAACAGCTTTTCCATCATCAGGTCTCCTTACTCCTCATTGATACTTCTGACGCTTATCCTGCTGATGACAGTTGTTTTCAGCAGTCCTGCCAGCCCTATAACTGCCAGTGCGGAAAGCGGTATTATGCAGATATTGAACAGATACTCGGGCAGGAACGAGAATCCCGAAAGAGGCAGCAGTTCAAACAGCTTGCGAATAAACATCGCCGCAGCCGTCTTATACAGTATAAGCGATATCACCACTGCGCCCGCTGTCAGCAGAAGCAGTCTTATCATCTGCCATGCACGAAGTGTGCCATCTGTGAAGCCCATCGACTTCATCAGTGCTATCTCACGCTTTTCCTCAGCTATGAAAATATTCATATACAGATAGGTCATCAGCACGCTTATGAAAATGACTATGCCGCTCATTATGTATTCCAGCATGGCAAATATGTGGTCATACCCAGGTATGAAGCTCTTTGCAAGCTCTCTCCCCCAGACGACCTCAGCTTTCGGGTAAAGCTCCTGTATCTGCCTGCGCACCTCGTCTTTTTCAGAGTCATCTGTCAGTATGATATTTCCTATCTCGGTCTTGCCCAAAGGATAGCCGTCATCATACTCGGTACCCATTATGGCAAAACTTGTACCGCCGTTGTTCTCCAGTGCATCTATAAAACCTGTGATGACCAGCTGCTTGTCTTTATACTCAAAGCCCATGTTATCTTCGGTCTTTTCCATAAGGTTGAATGTGACCACATCGCCTACCTTACAGCCATATCGATTTGCAGTGTAATAGCTTAGCATGACTTCGTTTTCAAGCACAGGCGGTCTGCCCTCACGCATAGTAAAGCGTTCCAGGTGCCCGCCGCCGAAGAGTATCTCGTAAAATTCCTCTGCGTCGTCTTTTATCAGCTTTCCGTGATTATATTTTACTATATCTATCTCGGCGGGAATGCCTTCACGCTGAAGATCATGATTTACCAGCTCATAAAGCTTCAGACCCTCTGCCTTGCAGCGTTTCGTCATTTCCGCACGGTCATCAGGGTCAGTGAAAGTGATTTCAAAATCCCACGCATAACAGCTCGAATAACACATGAATCTGTCGCTTATGACACTGTTGCGCAGATTGACAGTTATCAGCACTATGCTTATACCCAGCACATAGGATATGATAAGGAACAGGTAGCGCTTGAAACGCTTGAGTATATCCGATACTGCCAGATACAGCGGCACAGGCATCTTACGGCGCTTATACAGGAATATGACCGCACTGCTGCCAAAACGTTCGCCCCTGTTCTCGCCGTGTATCGCATCTACCACGGATATCCTGTTTATCCTGCGCATCACGTTCATTGCAAACAGTATCATTATGACCGCCACTGCGATCTCCGACGGTATGCCGAGCAGAAGCATGACTTTACTGTCAGGGGTGATGTTGTTAGGCGTGAATATGCTGAGCAGCAGCCTTACCGCAGGCAGTCCGCCTATAACGCCTGCCACACTGCCCATCAGCGTAAAGAACACATACTTAGATGCAAAAAGCCACCTGAAACTCAGCGACTCTATGCCCATCGCACGCATCATGCCTATCTCCTGCTCCTCCTCTTTGAGTGCAGCAATTATGGTGAAGCGTATGGTCATAAGGATTATGAGTATCATGAATATGCTCGTCATCACCACAAATACGGATATGACCAGCATCAGCACGTTGTCATCGGTGAAAAATCCCATCATCAGCCAACGGGGCTCGATGTGCTTTTCATCTTCAAGTTTTTTCTCAACCATGTTGCTGAATGAAGTGAGATCAAGTCCCTCTGAATATATCAATGAGTCATTGAGTCTGAGCTCCCACATGTCACTGACATAATGGCTTTCAGCCGCTATGACCTCATAGTCCTCATCTGACAGGATATATCTGTAAAAGAAACCTGCGCTCTCCTTATAATACCCGCATATAGTAAGCTCATAGATATTGCCCATCTCAGTGGTGATGCGGAACTTGTCGCCGGGCTTAGCCTTGAATTCGTTTTTCAGCGTTACAGGCAGCGCCACACAGCCCGCAGGCACTTCAAGAGGTTCATCGTTCAGGTCACGCAGAAGATTGAACTTATGCGGCACCGTCCCCAAGTAATTGGTCTTTGAATCATAGCTCTTGCTGCCCGTGCGGTCAAAACCGTCTATATCAATAAGCTTTGGATCGATCTGTATCATCTCATCTCTGTCAAAAGCAATGATCTCCTCAAAGCCCGAGAGCACTTTTTCCACGCCGCTGCGCCTTTCTTCTATCAGACTTCTGCGTGATTCTATGCAGTACATCAGCTGTGAGACATTGCATACCTCAGCCGTATACTGCTCGGATACGAACATCGAATAGATAAGCACCGATGATGAAAATACCAGCACAGAGGCGATAACCATGAACACAAATATCACGGTGTTGAGCCCTTTGTTTGTTTTAAGCTCGCTCCTGAGCATCTTCATGAACATAGCATTCACCTCTGACGTTAGTTTTTTTGTTGTCTGCTTTCTCTTGTCCGAATTAATTATATCAGGTATGGGATTAAAAAGTCTTTAAATAATCTAACAAATTTATATTTGTCCCTTATCAAAAAGAAAACAGAGCAGGAGCGTTTATGACACCTTTGATTATAACATATTTATCACCGTTTATCAAGCAAAAATAAAGCACCCACCGCAGTGAGTGCTTTTAATAGTTATCATGACATTTTATCTGTCAATGTCTGCCAGATATTCAAGGCTGACGTTCATCAGATGATCGCTGCCGTTGTCAAATATCTCTGTCAGCGCCTTTTCATCAAAGGGGACTTTTATATCCACATCAATGTCCGACTGTATATCTGTACCGCTGTCAATATAGATCGAACCGTCCTTATTGAGCATAAGCGAGCTTGAAAAGCTCAGCATTCCGTGGTCAAGCGTGCTCGGACTGACGCCCTGTGCCGAACCCGAACTTTCGGTAAAGCCGATGACAGTTGTGTTGTCGAATGAGGACATGAGCTTTGTGATATGGTCGGCGGCGCTTACCGAGTGCGCCGATACCAGCACGACTATCCTGCCGTCATCGCCCAGTATGTTCTCGCCGTTAAAGGTGATATCGTTGCCTGTTTTCCATTTGCCGTCACCCTCGTAAGTGTAGGTATGGCTGACATCGTCCCAGTAGGCATCGGTAACATAATAATGTTCGCCTTCGGGTGCGAAAAGCTGTGCTATCGCCTTTACCATCGAACCCGAACCGCCGTTGTTCTCATGGATATCTAT